>OMUD01000290.1 GCA_900314125.1 uncultured Prevotellaceae bacterium
CAACATGGAAGGTGCTGTTTAAGAAAACTTTTGCAAAGTTACGAAAAAACGAGAGGAAATACAAATGTATTTGTGATTTCCCGAGTTGGAGTAACTTCGGCGAAGCCAAATATCCCTTTCAGCGAGAGGACTTACATATTCCTACACGTTTTACACAAATCCAAAGAACGCTCTTAATGGATGCAATGGTACAAAACAATTTTCATATAGCCAAACCTTATTTGTTAATTCTGGTTCGTTAATTGATTTTTGTTTGTTAATCCAGAGTTCACTACCGGCTGTTCAGTTACATGTGAGTTACATACCAGTTACATACCGAGGATATTCAATAAGCCCCTTATTTAAGGGAGAATTCAATGTCTGTTAAGTATAAAAACAAGCCTCCAGTTACATACTAGTTACATACTCCTAAGCCCAGAATGGCACATATCCCTTATTGTTCCGGCTTTGTTTTTTTCCTCTTCACTCGCTTTCCTTCAACAATACCCACCTACCGGCACTTGTTTTACCCTCACGACTAAGAACACCTTTTTTCTGCAAATCAGCGAGATCGCGCTCAATAGTTCGCTTAACTACCGACAGAACTACCGACATCTGCTGACTTGACATTATAGGATTCTCTTTTATCAATCTTATGATTTCTTTTTGTCTTTCAGTAAGTTGAACTACCGACAGACTACCGACATCACTACCGACATTTACATTTTCGTTCTCGTCAGAATTACTTTTGTGTTTCTTCTTGAAAACAATCTTCACTTCATGACCATTGGTCACATATTCCGGTTCTGGCACACCTTGCTCACGACATAGTTCAACCATACGGCCCACACCTGTACCCCATCTTTCAAGGTTAGTCGAGAGATATAACACTTGAGCTATTCTTAAATTGTAGGGGTAAGAGCCGTGTGGTTGCTTAATGGTCTTAGGAGTCAGCGGTACAGGCAGTCTTCCAGGGTTAGTTATCTCCAGTCGGTCATCAAAGATAGCTAACGACACAGTGGCTCGTGGGTCATCATATCGACGATGACAAAGGGCATTGGTCAAAGCCTCACGAAGAGCCTCTATTGGAATTTCCAAATGTTCCTCACGTAACAGCCCTTTCACCTCACCGCTCAGACTAAGATGTCGGAAACAGAAGGCTATTCCAGCATCAAGCAAATCATAGAAGTTGCCCTCGGCTTGCTTATTGTCGACGAACACCAGTTTTTCCTTACCTCGGAAGTATGCCATTCGAAGCATTAACTGAGGATAATCATAGAGGTTCTTACCGAACAGCACGACGGCTGCATTGGTGACCTTACCTTCTTTCAGCAACTTAAATTTATCCAATAAAGATTCCAGGCTGTCGTTTTCGGCAGAGGCGTTAATACGGCCACCTGCTATGCCACCACGCACAGCGTTACGGATGCGTTCCTCATTAAGGTCATCAATTGTCAGGCCGTCAGCCACTTGTGCCTCCCAAGCAAACTTGTTAGGATTACTGCATCGCAATCGTTCATCATATATCTCGCGAGGCATTAACCGTGTCGTACTCTCCACACGGATATATGGACGGCCTTGGTAAGTGTAAGGAATCTGCCCTTCTGCCCATCCATCGAAATGCAAGGCAATCACTTGCTTGCCGCCACTATCTGGAACATCTATATACTGTGCCCTAACATCAATGGCAGGTTCCATACTAGATAATGCTTGTGCCAACTCCCGTTGTGTGTTGTCTGTTACCATCTGCCCCACAATTTTTAGCGATGTAGGTGCAATACCGAATATCAGCCATCCGCCCTCTGTATTTTGAAAGGCACAAGCAGACTGCATACCGTCCTTCAACTCGCCTGTCGTTTTTTTCAGTTCGAGGGTACGATGCTCATCATCGGCTATCAACTGCTTTATATCTTCTATTGTCATATATACTAAACGTCTTATTCCATTATTATATTAGATTTCCACTCGCCGCTCGACCTTGTCGCTCCATACTTGGAGAACCCTCGTTCTCTTTAGGGTATTGCTTGATGAGATATTGTTGTAATGCCTATTCTGTCATACTTTGTACGTTTGTTAATCCGATTATGATATATAACGTTTGTGATTAGGAGAATATGATATTGTCGTTTGTTTATCAGCGATTAGCATTTCCTTTTGGTTCTCCTATTATCTGAGTTCTTTACTGGGTCTGTCTGTACATTGCTTGTTGGCATTTGCATATTTAAAGGCAAGCTAGTGAGCATCTGACCAAATTGTAATTGGCTTCTCGCATTCTGATATGCTTCGTAATTCCACATCAGATAAGTATCCCACAAACCCAGTTCAATTTCTTTTATCAAGGATTCAATCTTATCTTTCCTCGGTTTACCATGTCCATCAAAATTTAAAGGAACATTCACTTGGTCTTTAAACACCATTATTGGTTTCAATTCTCCAAAAGCAAACATATTTTCCCAGTATGACTTTCCATCTGCGGCAGTTGTTCGGAATTTCCGAACAACTGCTTCTTCCTGAAGTTCGCCTTCTTCGAAGATATGCTTGATGTGTTCACTTACGTTAGATTTACTCGTCTGATAAAGCTCACACATCTGAGCATGCGTGAGCCATAGCGTGTTCTCTTCCAGTTTTACGTCTATTTTCGTAAGTCCGCTTCCGTCTGTATAAATGAGAAATTTATTGCTTTCTTCCATTGTCAAAAGAGCTTGCATTAGGATAATCAGTCTTTGGCAAAGTTACGAAAAAACGAGAGAAGAGCAAAATATAGTTTTGCTTTTCCGAGTGGAAGTAACTTCGGCGCAGCCAAAGTGGTTTTTAACGAGAGAAGAGCAAAATATAGTTTTGCTTTTCCGAGTGGAAGTAACTTCGGCGCAGCCAAAGTGG
>OMUD01000288.1 GCA_900314125.1 uncultured Prevotellaceae bacterium
ACTACGAGAACAACGGCAACTACAGCGGAGGCAACGAGACTTACGATTTCAGCCGCTACCAGACAGAGGGTGGCCGCGCCACCGAACAGCTGAAATCAGCAGGCAACTATTCGAGCAGCGCCCTTCAGATGGGCGACCTTCACTATGAGGACGAGAACGGCGACGGCAAAGTGAGCAAATACGAGACGATCAACGTGATCTACACTGTGACCAACCCGAGCAGTACCGATGTGGAGGTGAGTTTGGTGACGGGTGACAACAAAAACACCCACTTTGAATATTCTCCAGCCTACAACACGACGATTGGTGCGGGAAAAACCATCCGCTACAAGGCAAAGGTGTTCTGCAAATCGGTGCCAAAAGGCTCCTACTCCACCATTCCTGTGTTCGTGAAAAGCTCTTCAAGCGGCACAATCACCGACAACATCCAGATTAAAAACGGGAAATAAGGATTTTCCGGCGCATTCACACAGCGGGTTTCTTCGGGAGCCCGCTGTTTTTTTTGAAAATGTTGCTGCTGAATAACAAGTAGTTCGCTATTTTTTTGTAACTTTGCAAGAAATTTGTGATATTCAAAACGCTAAGTTTATGTCAAACAGAAGCATCGTATCGATATCCGACTACAGCAAGGAGAAAATCCAGTATCTGCTCGACATGTCGGCAGAGATGGAACGTCATCCCAACCGTCGGATTCTTCAAGGTAAGGTGGTTGCCACCCTCTTCTTCGAGCCCTCCACCCGCACACGATTAAGTTTTGAGACCGCCGCCAACCGCCTCGGCGCCCGTGTGATTGGTTTTTCGGACCCCAAAGCCACGAGTTCGAGCAAGGGCGAGACACTGAAGGACACAATCAAGATGGTGTCGAACTATGCCGACGTGATTGTGATGCGCCACAGCCTGGAAGGTGCCGCACTGTATGCGAGTGAGGTGACCGACACTCCGATCATCAATGCCGGCGACGGCTCCAACCTCCACCCCTCCCAGACGATGCTGGACCTCTACTCCATCTACAAGACCCAGGGCCGACTGGACAACCTGAACATCTACATGGTTGGCGACTTGAAATACGGCCGCACGGTCCATTCGCTGCTGATGTCGATGTGCAAATACTCTCCCACCTTCCATTTCATCGCTCCTAAAGAGTTGGAGATGCCGATGGAGTACAAGGAATATTGCGCTGCCCGCGGTGTGAAATTCGTGGAACAGCGCGACTTCACAAGCGAGACAATCGCCGATGCCGACATCATCTACATGACCCGCGTTCAGCGCGAGCGCTTCACAGACCTGATGGAATACGAGCGGGTGAAAGACGCCTATATCCTTCGTCGCGACATGCTGTGCAACTGCCGTGAGAACATGAAAATCCTGCATCCGCTGCCACGTGTGAACGAAATTGAGCGCGACATCGACGACTCCCCTCATGCCTATTACTTCCAGCAGGCCGGCAACGGCCTTTTCGCCCGCGAGGCTCTGATTTGCGACGTGCTGGGCATCACGCTCGACGATTTGCGTAACGACACCAGTATTATATAATCAGGAGAGAGGCATCAACACCATATAAGAAAAAAGAAAAGAAATGGAAAAACGGAAGGATTTGCTGGTAGCCGCATTGGAAAACGGCACCGTGATAGACCACATTCCCACGGGCAAGTTGTTCACCGTGGCCAACCTTTTGAAGCTCGACACGTTTGCCGAGCCGGTTTTGATAGGTAACAACCTGAGCAGCAACAAGATTGGCAAGAAAGGAATGATTAAAATTGCCAACCGCATGCTCACGGAGGACGAAATCAGCCGTCTGGCCGTGGTGTGTCCCAACATCCGCCTGTGCATCATCCACGACTACGAGGTGGTGGAGAAGAAAGAGGTTCGGCTGCCCGACACACTTGAGAATGTGGTGAAATGCGCCAACCCTGTGTGTATCAGCAACAACGAGCCGATGCGCAGTTTCTTCTACGTGACCGACAAAGTGAATGGTGTGATGAAATGCCACTACTGCAACAAAGAGCAGCAGATTGACCACGCTGAATTTTACAAATCATAAGATAAAAAACGGAGGACGGGCTGCAGGCAACAGTCCCGTTGAGAGAAGATAAAACGATATATGTCAAAATTTGCTAAACGAGAGAGACTGAACCTCAGTGAAATCAACAAAGAGGTGTTAGAAGAGTGGAAAGCCCAGGATGTGTTCCACCGCAGTATGTCAGAACGAGAAGGTTGTCCTTCCTTCATTTTCTTTGAAGGACCACCTTCAGCCAACGGTCATCCAGGCATCCACCACGTGATGGCCCGCAGCCTGAAAGACACCATCTGCCGCTACAAGACGATGGAAGGCTATCAGGTGAAGCGCAAGGCCGGTTGGGACACCCACGGTCTTCCAGTGGAGCTGGGCGTGGAGAAAGAGCTCGGCATCACGAAGGAAGACATCGGCAAGACCATCAGTATCGAGGACTACAACATGCGTTGCCGCAAGAACGTGATGATGTACACGAGCGAATGGACCGATCTGAGTGAGAAGATGGGCTACTGGGTAGATTTGGAACACCCTTACATCACCTACGACAACAAATACATCGAGACGCTGTGGTATCTGCTGAAAGAGCTGTACAAGAAAGACCTGCTCTACAAAGGCTATACCATCCAGCCCTACTCACCAGCCGCCGGCACCGGTCTTTCGAGCCACGAGCTGAACCAGCCGGGCTGCTACCGCGACGTGAAGGACACGACCGCCACCGCCATCTTCAAGGCCATCGACACGAAGCCAGAAATGGAGGAATGGGGAATGCCATGCTTCATCGCCTGGACCACCACCCCATGGACCTTGCCATCGAACACCGCCCTTTGTGTGGGTCCGAAGCTCGACTATGTATGTGTGCAGACCTACAACCCATATACCGGCGACAAGCTGAGCCTGATTATGGCTGAAGCACTGGTGGGCAGCTACTTCAAGGCCGAGGGCGCCGACGCCCCACTCGACAGCTTCACACCAGGCGACAAGGTGGTGCCTTACCGCATCGTGGGCCACTACAAAGGCAGCGACCTGCTCGGCATGCGCTATGAGCAGCTGATGCCGTGGGTGAAGCCATGCGAGCGTCTCGACGCGAACTCCGCCTCCTACATCAGCGACTTCGCCGCCTCCCACCCCGACAAGGTGTTCAGCGTGGGCAACGACCGCTTCGTTGAGATGAGCGACGCCGCCTTCCGTGTGATTCCTGGCGACTACGTGACCACCGACGACGGTACGGGCATCGTGCACATCGCCCTGACCTTCGGTGCCGACGACCAACGCGTGGGCCGCGCCGCCGGCATTCCATCACTCTTCCTCATCAACAAGGGAGGAGAAACCCGCCCGATGGTGGACCTCACAGGTAAATACTACCAGATGGACGAGTTGGCCGATGAGTTCGTGGCAGCCTGCGTGAACCGCGAAGGCTATGCGAGCCACGCCGGCGACTACGTGAAGAACGCCTACGACCCACGTTTCAACGAAGGAGGGCGTTACGACGAGAAAGCCGCCTCGAAAGCCGAGGACCTGAACATCGTGCTGTCGCTTGAGATGAAGAAAGCCGGCACGGCGTTCCGCATTGAGAAGCACGTCCACAATTACCCACACTGCTGGCGTACGGACAAACCAGTGCTTTACTATCCGCTTGACTCTTGGTTCATCCGCTCCACAGCGATGAAAGACCGCATGTACGAGTTGAACAAGACCATCAAATGGAAGCCGGAGAGCACCGGTACGGGTCGTTTCGGCAAATGGCTTGAGAACCTGAACGACTGGAATCTGAGCCGTTCGCGCTACTGGGGCACTCCGCTCCCAATCTGGCGCAACAAGGACAGTCGTGAGGAAATCTGCATCGGCAGCGTGGAAGAGCTCTACAACGAGATAGAAAAGAGTGTGGCAGCCGGTGTGATGACGAGCAACCCACTGAAGGACAAAGGCTTCGTGCCAGGCGACATGAGCGCAGCCAACTACGACTTGATTGACCTCCACCGCCCATACGTGGACGACATCCGATTGGTGTCCGCCACAGGAAAGGTGCTGACCCGCGAGCTCGACCTCATCGACGTGTGGTTCGACTCCGGCTCGATGCCATACGCCCAGATTCACTATCCGTTTGAGAACAAGGCAGAGTTCGACAGCGGCAACCTTTATCCAGCCGACTTCATCGCCGAAGGCGTTGACCAGACCCGCGGTTGGTTCTTCACCCTTCACGCCATCGCCACGATGGTGTTCGACTCCGTGTCGTTCAAGGCAGTGATTTCCAACGGACTGGTGCTCGACAAAAACGGTCAGAAGATGTCGAAACGCCTTGGCAACGCCATCGACCCATTCGGCAACATCGAGCGCTTCGGTTCCGATGCCGTGCGCTGGTACATGCTGACCAATTCCCAGCCATGGGACAACCTGAGCTACGACGAAGCCGGCGTGGAGGAAGTGAGCCGCACGTTCTTCGGCAAGCTCTTCCAGTGCTATTCCTTCTTCACGATGTATGCGAACGTGGACGGATTCGACTACAGCATGGCCGACGTACCGTTCGCCGAGCGTCCGGAGATTGACCGCTGGATCCTGTCGGAACTGAACAGCCTGGTGAAGTCGGTGAAAGAAAGCCTCGACGACTATGAGCCGACGAAAGCAGGCCGTCTGATCCAGACTTTCGTGATCGACAACCTCTCAAACTGGTATGTCCGTCTGAACCGCACCCGCTTCTGGAAAGGCGAGATGGACAGCGACAAGACATCAGCCTACCAGACCCTCTATACCTGCCTCGACACACTGTCGAAGCTGATTGCCCCATACGCTCCGTTCTTCGCCGACCGTCTGTTCAAAGACCTGAACGCAGTGACGGGCCGCGACAAGGCCGACTCCGTGCATCTCGCCCGTTTCCCGCAGGTGGATGAGTCGCTGATTGACCCAGAACTGGAGAAACGCATGGAGATGGCGCAGACCCTGACCTCGATGGTTCACTCGCTGCGTAAGAAAGAGCAAATCATCGTGCGCCAGCCGCTCCAGAAGATTTCCATCCCTGTGACCGACCCACTCCAGAAAGCCCGCATCGAGCAGATGAGCCAGCTGATTCTGGACGAGGTGAACGTGAAAGAGCTGACGTTCGTGGAAGATGGCGACGGCATGCTGGTGAAGAAAGTGAAGTGCAACTTCCGAGTGATGGGTAAGAAATTCGGCAAGCAGATGAAGAGCGTGAGTCAGGCCGTGGCAGAGATGAGCCAGGCCGACATCGCCACTTTGGAGAAGAACGGCCAGCTGACACTGTCAGTTGAGGGCGGCGACGCCACCATCGAGCTGAGCGACGTGGAAATCCTGTCGGAAGACATTCCAGGCTGGACCGTGGCGAACGAAGGCAACCTGACTGTGGCGCTCGACATCACGATCACCCCAGAGCTCCGCAACGAGGCCTTGGCCCGCGAGGTTGTGAAGCGCATCCAGGGCATCCGTAAAGACTCCGGTTTCGACATCACCGACCGCATCGACGTGGTGGTGAGCGACACGAAGGAGCTGAGCGACGCCATCAACGCTTTCTCCGACTACATCAGCGGTCAGGTTCTGGCCAACAGCCTGACCATCGGCGATGCCTCTGAAGGCACCGACATAGACATCGACGGCATCCAGGCCCGCATCAGCGTGAAGAAATGCTGACCTGCGCCGTTTTATAAAGAACCCACGGGCGGTTGGGCTGCCTAATCTCCAGTCCACCGCCCTTATACCATACAAGATGAGCCAACAGAAGAAACAGGCCCTGCTGTCGGTGCTTCTCATCCTCGCCGTGCTGGTGGTTGACCAGTGGATCAAGATCACGGTGAAGACAAGCATGTATATGGGTGAGAAAATCGACGTGCTGAGCTGGTTCAAGATTTGCTTTATTGAAAACAACGGCATGGCGTTCGGCTGGGAGCTTGGCGGGAAATATTTCCTGACGAGTTTCCGCATCGTGGCTGTGGTGCTGATCGGCTGGTATATCGCCCGTCAGATCCGCCGCGGTGTGCCTACGGGCTACATCGCCTGTCTGTCGCTGATATTGGCAGGCGCCGCCGGCAACATCATCGACTGCCTGTTCTACGGCATCGTGTTCAACGACCCGATGGCGCCTGAGGTGGCGCAGTTCGTCAGTCCCGGCGAGGGCTACAGCAGCCTGATGCTGGGCCGTGTGGTGGATATGTTCTACTTCCCGATAGCCCAGTGGGAGATGCCCGACTGGGGTTGGGTGAACAGCCTGCCACTGGTGCCTGAGGCAGGCGAGCACTGCACGTTCTTCTCAGCCATCTTCAACTTCGCCGATGCGGTGATCAGCTGCTCCATCGTGGCGCTGTTCATCTTCTACCACAAGCGGATGTCGGTGTCGCTGGAACAAAAGCCTGAGGCAAAGGGGGACTCCCCTACCGCAAATACCAGCGATGACTCACCTACTTCGGACAGCAACTCATCCGGACAACCTTCCTGATTTTTCACACTATGCGCAGTCTCCTCCTCCCCCTGTTCCTGCTGTCGCTGCTGGTCTGCTCATGCAGTGACCGTCCCGACGGCGTTCCATCGAAAGGCACGATGGAAGACCTGCTCTACGACTACCATCGTGCCCAGGCCTTGCTGGAAGTGGCGTCGGACGAAGGAGGCGTGGATGGCGAGGAATATATCATGGGGGTGCTCGACAAATACGGAATGGACTCGGAGATGTTCGACTCTGCCATGATTTGGTATGCGTCGAACCCCGACCAGCTGAAGGACATCTACCAGAACGTGGAGAAGCGGCTGAAGGCTGAGGACGAGGAGATGCAAGCCAAAGTGGGAAGTTCGGAGATGACGGCGGTATATAGCGACGGGGGCGACACCACGAACCTGTGGAACGGTGCACGGCTGATTGTGCTGCGTCCTCAGCAGCTTCACTGCCTGGAGCAGTTCACGCTGAAGGCCGACACGAGCTACCGGCGCACGGACCATTTCATCCTGAACGCCGACGTGAAGTTCATCAAGGAAGACCGCAGTATCCAGACCATCCTGTATATGGGCCTGTCGATCAAGACGAAGGAGGGCAAGGTGTTCAGCAAAATCTGCGAGCCTCACAGCTCGAGCATCCAGCAGTTGGACGTGAGTCAGGCATCGGAGTCGGACATTGCAGAGGTGAGCGGTTTCTTCTACTATAAGCCAGAAAAAACATCGAAGAGCATCTGCCTGATCAACGGCATCTCGCTCATCAGGATGCACATCCAAGAGAATACTGACACGACAGGCGTGGACAGCCTCGCTTCCGACAGCATGGTTATCGACAGTCTGCCTCAGATGCAGGATTCGCCTGATATTCCGTCGATTGAGCTGAGCGACAGCGCTCCTTCAGGCACACAGACCCCTCGCAAGCAGATTGAACGCCGCAACGAGGTGGAGGACATCAAGATCCGCCGCGC
>OMUD01000283.1 GCA_900314125.1 uncultured Prevotellaceae bacterium
AAATGTGTTTCTATTGCAATATTCGGAATAAATTCCGATATATGCAAATATTTGGTGTTTTTTTTAAAAATAGACTTATGATCTTAGACGTAAGAAGGTTCATCCAGTTTTCTTATTTCCGCACGACATCAAGGCATACAACGGTGGTTAAGTGGGGACGCCTTTGGCTGGTCAAAGACATTTTGATGTCTTTGGGAAGACAAAGTGGTGCAGAACTCGGCAGGTGCTAGGCAAGGAACGACGCCGACGCAACTGACGCTAAGTTCAAAGGGGTCTGCATCTTGCGTCGTGGCAACGGGACAAGGAAATAGACGTTAGACTTTAGACGTTAGACTTTAGGTACCATCCGGACATGTAAAACAACATCGCGCTGCGCACTGGATGAAAAGGATGAAAAGGATTTTTATGGAGGGAGCATGCGACCGTTTTTCCTGACTTCGTCGATTTTTGTCAATAAAAATTTTTACATTTGAAAATCAGCCAGTTATAAAGTCTGTTTTTGGGTGACTTGGGTGACTCGCTTATTTTTTGTACCTTTGCAGCATGTTTGTGCGCAAGAAGAGAAACCGCTCTGGGTCAATAAGTGTTGTGGTCGTTGACAAGAGCCGAGGCCGCTTCAGGGAAGTACGCCAGTTTGGCGTAGTCCATACAAATGCGGAGGCGGATGCCTTGTGTCTTCAGGCACGTGACTGGATCAGGCGATATGGCGGACAGCAGACGATAGACTTTGAGGGTGAGGCATGCGCATCAGAGAATGATGTGGACAGGCTTGTCAGCCGTATCGACGGTGTTTCCATCAACGGTACGCAACTCATACTGAACCATATCTATGACAGCATAGGCTTCAGTTGCATAAAGGATGACATACTGCGCCATCTGGTAGTGGCCCGCATCTGCCAGCCTTCAAGCAAACTTGCCACGACATCCTATCTGCGTTCGTACTTCAAGGAGGACATAGACCTGAGCCGCATCTACCGCTACATGGACAAGCTCTACAACAGCCAGATGGAGCTGGTGCAGGAAATCAGCATCACGCATACAAGGAGCATTCTCGGCGGAAGCATCGGTCTTCTCTTCTATGACGTGACCACGCTGTATTTCGAGACGGCTCCCAAGGACGACATGCGACAGACCGGCTTCTCAAAGGACGGGAAGACAAGCGAGGCGCAGATAGTGCTCGGCCTGCTTGTCAGCCAGGACGGATACCCGCTGTCCTATTCCATTTTCAACGGCAGTCAGTATGAGGGTTACACGATGATTCCCATTATCGACGATTTCGCACACAGATACTCGCTGTCGGACTTTGTCATTGTGGCAGACTCCGGTCTGATGAATGCGAAGAACATCAGGCTGCTGCGCTCTGCGGGCTACAAGTATATAATTGGTGCGAGAATCAAGACGGGGAGCACGTCACTCAGGGAATGGATACTCTCGTTGGAAAAGACAAACGGTACGGCATACGAGAGGAGGAAGGACAACGGCGACAGACTCATCGTGAGCTATTCCGAGGCCAGGGCATCCAACGATGCGAAGAACAGGGCCAAAGGCGTGGCGAGGCTTGAGAAGTCGTACAGGACGGGAAAACTCACCAAGGACAAAATCAACAAGCGGGGCTACAACAAGTTCCTTGAGATAAGCAAGGACGTGGAGGTCACCATCAGCCGTGAGCGGATTGCCGAAGACGAAAGATGGGACGGACTGAAGGGCTATGTCACCAATACCGACCTCAACGCAAAGGATGTTATAGACCAATATCATGGCCTTTGGGTAGTCGAACGGGCATTCAGGGTCAGCAAGGGAAATCTTGAAATGCGGCCCATCTTCCACTTTACGGAACGCAGGATAGAAGCTCACATCTGTATATGCTTCATTGCCTATAAAGTCTATAAAGAACTGGAGAGAATCATCAGGCAGAAGCAAATCCCGATGAGCATAGGTAAAATTTTGGACATTGCAAAGACTATTGTCACTATAGAGGCCAGGACAGACGGAGTGGGGCATCTCGAAGAGGACTTTGTTCCTTACAGAGGAGCAGAAAGCAATCAGGTCGCTGTTTGAAATCTAATCACCATGAAATTTGGGTGACGCATCGACGAAGTCAGGAATATCAAAGGATATACGATGTTTGAACAGGTGATGGGAGCCGGAACAAAGACCGGCGACCCTCATTTGGGAAGTCACGCATGGCCTACCATGAACTCTTCCATCCTGACAATAGTGCCCGACGAGCGTGTTGACACGCTTATGGAGCGTCTCCATGAACTTGATGTCAACAATGAGATGCTCGGATTGCGTGCGTTTGTTTGGAACGTGGAGCGGGATATCTGATTTGATTTTTTGTTTTCGCTTCTCTTAGCTGCGGAATCAGATAGAATACACATCGGGCGGCAGTTGGAATACCAGCTGCCGCCCGATGTGTCTGTATGGAGCTATTCAGAATTGCTTCTAAATGTTTGAATGGTGTTGCTTGACGTCAGTCAAGGTCTGCCCAACCCTCATCACCTTGCTTCCAGATGTTGAATTCTACATCGTGGTCTAAGTCACCCATGTTTTCTTTATGAGTTTTTTCCTCGTCGTTAAATGTCCCATCTTTTGCCCAACCACGGTGCTCTACGCTTACCATAAGCATCTGTGGGGCGATTATCTGTAAAATATTTATAGCGGGTTTATTATAAGTCTTTTTCATAACCATAACTATTTTTTTGCCAAGGCGCATAATTGCATCCTCGCAGATTTCTTGTTTTTATTTTACAAATATTTTTTTGCCTGCCACAATATAAATACCTTTTGGCAATGATGTGGAACCAAATGTTCCTACTTTTCTGCCGCAAAGATCATAGACCTCAGTTCCCACTGCGATTGGACGGGTTGGCAATTTGTAGCCGTCAATGCTTGTGACGATTTCTTCATCATCTAAAGAATTGTTGATTGTCATTTTGATTTCATTCGGTCCATCCTCTTTAGAGAAAATGCTTTGGGCAAGGGTCAGCCATGCACGGAATCCCTTGATGGGCGTGTCTTTGTTTACTTCCATGAACACTTGTTTTCCGTCTTTGTTTGCTACTGCATACCCGCCCTTAGGCACATACAGATATTCTGTCGGCAGAATGTCGGTGCCTTTGTAAATGCCGTCAGAATCCAGGAAGAGGCTTGGATTCTTTCTCGTACCGTCTTCGTTGTACATGCCTCTTGTCCGAACATAGCTGACGTAAGAGTTTCCATTGTTATCTCCACTTTTTGAAATGAATGGCAGCATAGCATAAGGATGATCTGTGTCAATCACTGTGTATGAGTAATTATTTGGTAGCTGTGCCGGTGTCTGAGTGGAAGTAGCTGCGAAGAAGTTTCTTCCTAATTCGTAATATTGTGTTGTTCTTCCCTTGGGGTCCTCTCCCGTTACAGGGTCTAAGGTAGGTTTAAGCAGATAGAACTTTCCAGGTTCTACAACCATAGGAATGCTGTCTGGGTCGGTTACACGTTGTTTTAAGTCAACAGTATTGAAGTTGATAAGATATGGCTTGCCGACTTCATTATTGTGAACACCATCAAGCACAAGCAATTCTGCGTCATTTCCGAAAGCCAGTCGTATTTGTTCACCTGAAAGTGGAATAGGGAATGAGAATGAATTCCACTCATCCTTCTTCATCGTGCGCTCAAGACACAATGCTCCGCTATATATTCCATCGACCACAGCGCTTGGGCGTTCATCAATGAGCGTTTCATCAAATATTAAATAATCCAGGTTCTCCTCCTCTTCATAGAAGAATGCAGGGGCTAATCCCATGTAGGATACTCTGATGTCGTCAACACAGAGCCAATCGTCATCGTAATAATATGTTTTGTTACCCCTGGTACCTCCGTTTTTCTTTATTGCCTCCGTTTTTTCAAAACCAATGGTCAGCATTCGATTGTTGCCTCCCTCATTAAATTTGACAGGGTCCACATAAATCCATATTTTATTACGGATGTCCTCGTTTTTGCGCGTCAATACGTTTCCAACCGCCATATTGGAGTTTTCATTGCTTTTAGACTTAGTTCCATTTAAGTTTACGTCGTGGAATATACTTGAATATTCTTCAAAAAGTTGCTGTAACCCTGTCATCTGTATGAGTTTTACCCGTGAATATCCCAACCTTGGACTGCCTAATTCGGAACTCATTGCTGTAGCCAAATCTTCACCTGAGATATATCCTGTCTGTGCATACATATATCCGAAGTGAGTTGGATCTGTGCTGAAATTGATGGCTGCGGCATCAACTTGATACCATCCCGGTTGAGGTAATTCGAAGGTTGCATGAACTGTGCCAATTCCTTCAAATGACATAAAACCATATTTGGCAGTTTTCAGACTTCTAAATATTTTCTTCAATCTGACAGGTGCGTCCCATGCCTCGTTGTTGTATTGTGATTGCTTGTCGTTATTTGAGATATTTCCCCATGTGTGTCCATATCGTCCCTCATTTGAGGAGGGAGTAGTTGATGCTGGAGTTACATTCCAATAGCCGAAGAATTTGTCAGAGTTACGTGTGAAATCGCGGTCAGGAACTAAACTGGAGATACTTGGATTGATTCCGATAACATCCTTGTTCAGCACACTGATAAATTCCTCCTCTGAGATGATACGCCATTGATAGAGTTCGTCGATTGTTACACTGTCACCGTTAACATTCACGACCGTCTGATTTCCTACGGGCGATAACTCGTTGGGACAGTTTAGGTTGCCTGCTGAGGTCCAGCAACTACGGTCGTCATCGACATTTATATAATAGCCACAGCCTTTCGTGTTTTTAGCAATGACATTTCCATTCTTATTAAGGAATTCTGTCGTACCATCACTGCAATACTCTCCATACGCTGCACCAAGCCAAAATTTTATGTTGCTGATGTCTTTTCCTTGATATTTTTTATCTTTATTTTTTACGTTATCAACTGCAGTTTTAGAACTGTGTTGCTGAAATAAGTAATAGGTATGGCTTTCTGAGTTTTGGTCAGTCTCAACCCTTTGGAAATTCCATTTTCCAAACCATGTATAGCCGTCAAGGATGGTGGTCACGCTGCATGCGTCGTATGTCGTAGCCCAATCTTCCTCTCTCGTAACAGTTGGTATGTTGCAAGTAAGTTGCCTTTTAGTACCAGAAGCATTCTCTGTAATGTCAGGCTCAATTTTCAAGGCCTTGCTCCCGTTCTCGTTCTCGTTCTCAATTTTCAGTGAGACCTTACGTCCGAAGTCATCATAAAATAATCGTGCTTCCATTCCCCAATCGCCGCCGTCTACCATAAAGCGTCCTGTGCCGACATTGTACAGATAGATTGGTGACTTATCTCCATTACTGTGTGAATTGACCCATTCCTGCAAATCAATCCCTTTCCATTTACGGCTCGAAGTCTGTGAATGGGATTGTGCGTTTATTTCAGTTACATACAAAAGACTTATTAATGCAACTAAGAGCAAACTCTTTAATTTCATATCTTTAGTATTATCAAAAATAATTTACTATTTACAATTTATTATATGAACTTTGTCACAACTCAACAAAACTTTATTGATTTTGTCTCGTATCCGTCGTTTCAAACTTTTCGATTGTCTATTTATTCTGATAATTAAGGGGGAGTATTTAAGAGAAATGAACTATGTCATAGCTAAGTTTGTTCGCTCGAGTCCCTCGAAACCGTTATATTAATTTACAAAGTTATAAAATATTGTTGAATTATTTCTCCTTTTTGAATTATTTTGTGTCAAACGATAAATTATTTTAGAAATTTTAACAGATGCTATCTTTAATTGTAACAAACTCTTTATATTTCTTAGAATTGAATTATTCTCGTAATTTAAAGATTGTTACACGGTAACCATTCATACAAGAGTTTATATGATTTGTTTCAGTCTTATGGACCTTAGAAGGTTATGCTTAGTTTTCTACATTACTATGCAAATTGTCTTTTATTAAAAACGGGCACACCAATTGGTGTGCCCGGATGAATATTGCATTTAAAGATTCTTTTACCATAGTCCGCCGGCCCAAGGATTCCTGTCATCGCGTTCCTTTGTGGTGAAATCGTCGGAGCCGTCGTCTTCTCCAATTGGAGTGTGCTCTTCTTCGTCGTACTGCTGCGACACAAGCGGTCCCTCCATAATTGGCTGTTTGAAATCCAATAAGCTTGCTATAGGCTGAATATATAGTTTCTTTTCCATTGTCGTAAAGTTTTTAAGCGTTCATAAATTATTTCACTAACACTTTCTTTCCGTTTACGATGTAAACGCCCTTAGGACAAGCTGGGGAATTAAACAACTCTGAGTCGATTGCTCTTCCCTGGAGGTCATATATACCCTTGCTGTTAATCTTGGTCTCCGAGTACCCGTCCTTGCTGTCGATTCCCCGGATGATGGTTGCCTCGCCATCGCCCTCGTCAAGCAGCACGATGTAATTGCTCTTCACTTCTCCGGATGTCTGTTCGCCGTCGTAGTTGGCGGTAATCCATCCACGGAATCCTTTGAACTGACGTCCTACGGTTTCGCCGAATCCTTCGTATGTCTTGCTCTTCGAGGGGTCAAGCTGAACCAAGTTCACGGTGCCGTTCTGGTTTTGGAATGCATAGATATAATCGGTCTCGCCTACTGGCACCACAGTCTTTACGTACGTTCCGTCCATCTGCAGCGACAGATGGCCTTCCATTGCGCCGCCGGAAAAGTAGTCGTTTCCTTCTCATTTCCTGACTTCGTCGATTTTTGTCAATAAAAATTTTTACATTTGAAAATCAGCCAGTTATAAAGTCTGTTTTTGGGTGACTTGGGTGACTCGCTTATTTTTTGTACCTTTGCAGCATGTTTGTGCGCAAGAAGAGAAACCGCTCTGGGTCAATAAGTGTTGTGGTCGTTGACAAGAGCCGAGGCCGCTTCAGGGAAGTACGCCAGTTTGGCGTAGTCCATACAAATGCGGAGGCGGATGCCTTGTGTCTTCAGGCACGTGACTGGATCAGGCGATATGGCGGACAGCAGACGATAGACTTTGAGGGTGAGGCATGCGCATCAGAGAATGATGTGGACAGGCTTGTCAGCCGTATCGACGGTGTTTCCATCAACGGTACGCAACTCATACTGAACCATATCTATGACAGCATAGGCTTCAGTTGCATAAAGGATGACATACTGCGCCATCTGGTAGTGGCCCGCATCTGCCAGCCTTCAAGCAAACTTGCCACGACATCCTATCTGCGTTCGTACTTCAAGGAGGACATAGACCTGAGCCGCATCTACCGCTACATGGACAAGCTCTACAACAGCCAGATGGAGCTGGTGCAGGAAATCAGCATCACGCATACAAGGAGCATTCTCGGCGGAAGCATCGGTCTTCTCTTCTATGACGTGACCACGCTGTATTTCGAGACGGCTCCCAAGGACGACATGCGACAGACCGGCTTCTCAAAGGACGGGAAGACAAGCGAGGCGCAGATAGTGCTCGGCCTGCTTGTCAGCCAGGACGGATACCCGCTGTCCTATTCCATTTTCAACGGCAGTCAGTATGAGGGTTACACGATGATTCCCATTATCGACGATTTCGCACACAGATACTCGCTGTCGGACTTTGTCATTGTGGCAGACTCCGGTCTGATGAATGCGAAGAACATCAGGCTGCTGCGCTCTGCGGGCTACAAGTATATAATTGGTGCGAGAATCAAGACGGGGAGCACGTCACTCAGGGAATGGATACTCTCGTTGGAAAAGACAAACGGTACGGCATACGAGAGGAGGAAGGACAACGGCGACAGACTCATCGTGAGCTATTCCGAGGCCAGGGCATCCAACGATGCGAAGAACAGGGCCAAAGGCGTGGCGAGGCTTGAGAAGTCGTACAGGACGGGAAAACTCACCAAGGACAAAATCAACAAGCGGGGCTACAACAAGTTCCTTGAGATAAGCAAGGACGTGGAGGTCACCATCAGCCGTGAGCGGATTGCCGAAGACGAAAGATGGGACGGACTGAAGGGCTATGTCACCAATACCGACCTCAACGCAAAGGATGTTATAGACCAATATCATGGCCTTTGGGTAGTCGAACGGGCATTCAGGGTCAGCAAGGGAAATCTTGAAATGCGGCCCATCTTCCACTTTACGGAACGCAGGATAGAAGCTCACATCTGTATATGCTTCATTGCCTATAAAGTCTATAAAGAACTGGAGAGAATCATCAGGCAGAAGCAAATCCCGATGAGCATAGGTAAAATTTTGGACATTGCAAAGACTATTGTCACTATAGAGGCCAGGACAGACGGAGTGGGGCATCTCGAAGAGGACTTTGTTCCTTACAGAGGAGCAGAAAGCAATCAGGTCGCTGTTTGAAATCTAATCACCATGAAATTTGGGTGACGCATCGACGAAGTCAGGACGTTAGGTATTAGATGGTCATCCAGATGAGGTAATGCGGACATACATATAGTAAGTACCTACAAGCAGATGGATTGGCCATCCGGGTGCGGACTTTATGTTAACATGTAATTGCCATGTAATTGGCCATGAATTTCCATATAATTCCCTTTTTGCCATGCGGACATTTTTTTATTAAGGACGACCGTTTTTTATTGAATGCAGTGGAAACGGAATGTTTTTTCAATTTTGATGGAAGGCTGCCACGCAGTGGTGGGGGCTTGTACAGAAGAAAGCGGCGGAAGCTGGCTTACGACAGGCTTCTTCTGTTCAAGCACCCAGAAATGCAGTTCCCCTCAATCAAAATTCTTTTTTATTATTATTTTAGTTTTTCTATAGCGTGGCGGTTTATGTGCCATGGATTCTCTTCGTCATGGCAAAATGTGAGCGAGCTTCCTTTTGCCCATTTGACTTAATCGAGAATTTCTCCCAATCTTTGATTGGCTTTTTCTTAAGTGCCGGCTAGCACGCAGTGCTGTTGGATGAGGCGACAAGACCGTTGGGAACTTGTTCACATAAGGACGTGACGGCAACGCCAACATAGGGCATAACCTGCTGACGACACGATTTAGTATGTTACTTATTTTTATATCCACCAACCAATCTGAAACATGAACGCGAATGGGGCAGAATGCACATTAGCGGCTCAGAAACCGCCTATACCCTTTTCGTTGATTTCCATCATGGTGTGTCCGCTGGCAATAAGGCTGTCCACTCGGTGCAACATCTCTTTTGATGTTAACCCCAAATTATCAAAAGTTGATTTCGCATCATTCATCAGCTCCCCACTTAGCTCAAACCATTTATGTTTCAATTCATATTCTTCTGCATCCATTGAGAACAATATATTCTCAAAATCCTTGTCCATTATATAGACCATATCTCCGATGAGCGTGTTTCCCGCATTGTTGTCAGCCCGATAGTTATGCCGGACTTTCCAACCAATAAATGTCTTCTTTTGGCTCATCTTATCCATCAAATCCAAAGATGAGACGTATGCTTTGTAAAGATAGTCATTCGCCTTGGCTTTTGCCTCATCATATTTTCTTTTGGCTTGTTTGTATTCCGTTTTGCCTAATTCCGACTGATAGGGACCGCTCCACAGAGACATGGACGACTCTTCTGATTCCATCTCAAATTTCTGCTTTTCTGCCTCTTGATTGTATAGAGTCATCTGATCCATGATTGAGAACGACTCAGGAGAGTCAACTGGTGAGAAAGCACTGTCAATCACCGTCTCAACAGGCTGGTAGGTGTCGGGTTTATACAGGGATTTCCTCAGATCCTTTTTAATCAGCTCATTCGCCTTGTCCTCTGGCGAGGAGCAGGAACAGATAAGAATCAGCGTAGATAAGAATAACAAGTGTTTCATATTACAGGATTTTAGATTGATTATATTATTGTTCCGAAGAATAAAACTGGATTTCAAAAACTTTCCCATATATTCAGTATTTTTAGAGTTACATCCGCAAATATCGCATGGAGTTGTCTCAATTCGTGGGACAGGTTGAAAGAAATTCAGGTTTTGCCAGAAATCATTGTTCTGAAAATGGCTTACAATGGCCCGAAATAACACCCTACCACAGTTCGTCATCACCGATAACCTCTATCTGCTTCACGCAGACCGGCCAGTCACTGTCCTCATGGCTTTCGTTCCAATCGTCAGCGGCTTGGCAAAGCTTCTCCCATGTGGGTGCTATCCGCTCACCGGTGAAGGCAGAGAGATGGTTCGCAGCCGCCTCGATGGTGTCGAAATATTCCATGTCGGGCTCGCAATCCACGACATATCTACTGGAAAAGTATCGCCCTTCAGCATCGTTGGTCAGGTAAGCATCCCAGTCATCTCCCTCAGTCTCAAAATAGAATTGGAGCGAAGGATAATGCCGCAGCAGCATCTTGAGCAGGTCGAACGGAGGCTTCCCTGCCGTCTCAGTGTGGAAGAACACCCGATTGCCAGCCATCCGCAAGGAATCCCACGTCCCACGGCAATACACACCCTTGCAGTCCTCTCCGAGGCGGGCTACCAGATTGCCCAGCCACCGCTTCGGCTGATAAAACCCGTTTTCCACCAGCGGCAGTCGCCGCTCCTGCAGCCGCATCATCTTGCCATACAGCGAACGTACCTCCCGTTTGTCGCCCTCGAGCACAATATCTGTAAACACCGGATTTAACATCTTCCCTTCGTTTTCAGGATTAAATTAACGTCTGCAAAATTAGGCTGAAGATGTTTCAATTCATGGGACAGGTTGAAAAAAATTCACAGTCTGTCTGAAATCATTTTTCCGGAAATGGCTTACAATGGTCTGAAATATGCAGGTATGGGAGCGATTACATTAAAGGAAAAGAATAATGTAGGATTATAATGCTTTCAGATTTTCGACAATCTTGATGATTCGGTTGGTTTCATCCAGATTCTTTCCAAATAACGTTGTTTCATCAGGCGAGATAAAGTTAAGCAGAAATTTCAAATCTGCACGAAGTTCATCTGTCAAGATTTGGCGAGCCAAGAACTCATTGTCTGAAAAACCAGCTTCTTCAATCCAAGGATTATCCTTCAAAAGCTTCTTCTCCGCTTCTTTTATATTGTTGCCACTTGAAATGCCAAGAACCTGGCAATTTTCCACATCTACGTTT
>OMUD01000282.1 GCA_900314125.1 uncultured Prevotellaceae bacterium
TTAAGATGATGTCAAATACAATATTCAATCCTTTTTTGTTACGATTATAATTTACCTGGTGAGCCACCTGACGGCCGATTCCGCCAGGAACTGTGCTCCATAGTCGTTAGGGTGGAGCAGGTCGATGGTCTCATCGGTCGGCACGTTGTATCTGAATGGCTTTTGTTCTGACCCGTCGCCTGTTCCTGCAGAGTTGTTGAAGATGAATGAAAGGCGTCCGTCAAGGTCCCAGTTGACAGTAGGGTAGCCGAGCATATCCGCCGCTTTCCGTTGTTGCCTTGCCTTCTCCATATAGTCGAACGGGTTGTCGGTGTGTCCGTAATAGAGCCCTGCTGAGACCACGATATAGATTTTAGCGTTTGGAAAAGTGTTGTGGAGATCCGTTGTCAGGTGTGCGAGTGCTCCTGCGAAGGATGTGCGCACGTCGTTCTTGATATGGTTCTCATATTCTGCCTCCACTTCCGGCTCATCGGCGAAATCGTTTCCACCGCCTTCCACGAGGATGATGTCGGGCTGATAGCCCAGCAGGGAAGTTTCCCCTTTCAGCAGATTCTTTCCGCTAAGTATCCGGTGGAGTTTGATGAGTTGGCAAGCGAGGGTGTTTCGGTTGCCGTTGCAGTCGGTTCTCACGGGATTGTCGGCATAAGGATATGCCTTTCTGTCGTTGAAGTGGTCGCGCATGGATGCGCTGGTGATTCCGAGGTTGGTGACCTCCACCTGAGCCATCTTTTCAAGGGAGTTGATCCACCTTCGCTGCTCACAATAGCTGTCGCCGAGAATGAGCATCTTTCCCAACTTTGGTTTGATGCCTTTCCAGAGAAAATCAAAATCCTGGAGCTGTTTTTCAGACTCAATGTATGGCACGCAGAACATGTTGGCCATTTTTTTGAGTTGCTGCTCGGTCTGTGGATTGGTTTTCTTGTCCGGTGTGGTAGGCGGGAGGAAAAAGACGCGTGCATCGCGGTGGGCTTTCCTGATGGCTTTGATGATGTGGTAAGCCGCTCCTGCGAAGTTGGCTGGGCTGATGTCGGTGTCTTTCTTCGACACAGCCATCCGCTTGTTGCGTTTCATGGCTCCGCTGAGCGTGCAGACCTCTCCTGTTGGGAAGTCAAACAGGGCGTCTTGGTAGTTGTCCGTGGCATCTGGTGTTTCGTCGCATCCGATTTGCAGGAACACGGCCTTTGGCTTGAGTTGGCTGAGTTTGTTGTTCTGCGTGAAATGCTCCACCGCCTGCCTTGTCCTTGCCTTATGTCCGTAGAAGTCATAGACATAAACCCGCATTCCGGTGGCTTTGCTGATGACAGACCGCCATTTGGCGATAGTCTCAATGTTGTCGGAATAGAGCACGATGTTTCCCAGTGTGCTTTGTCTGGCAACTTGAGCTTGTGACTTTTTCTTGCCGTCGTTATCCTTGTGATTACGGCAGACAGGTGAGATGGCAAGCAAGGTCAGAACCGAAAGTGCGGAAACCATGCAAAATGATATGATTTTTTTCATAGTGCTTGTGGGTTGATTCAGGTTTGATCCTGTGTTTCAGAGTGATGGTGGCTGCTGGTGCAGCTGCCTTGTGGGCAGAGAATTTATTCAGCCTCTTTTTCCTTGGCTTTTTGTTCTCCAAAGATGGCATTGTAGCATTTCAGTGTGGCTCCTGTGTGGGTGTTGATATAATCCCCAGCTCTTTTTCCTGCCTGCTGCAGATATTCAGGGTCGTTGATGAGCTGGTCCATCACCTCGGCGAAGGACTGTTCGTCGGTATATTCAAATGCTCCCTTACATTCTTTCAGTTCCTGCGCCTCGTTGAATTTCTTGTTGTTTGGTCCGAAGAGCACAGGAATGCCATAGACAGCCGCCTCCGGTACGTTGTGGATGCCAGCTCCGAATCCACCTCCCACGAGTGCGATCTCACCATATCTGTAGATAGAGGAGAGTTTTCCGAAACAGTCAACGATGAGCACATCGGATTCCTTGAGCATTTGCTGTGCCGCTTCTTTTCCACCCTCCGCAATCATCTTCTCTGCATCGGTGTATCTCAGCACCTTGCGTCCTTCGAGTTGTTTCATCAGCCGGGCAAGTCGAGGCTCATCGATTTCGTGAGGTGCGATGATGAGTTTCCAATCCAGGTGATTGCTGAAATAAGGAAGGTAGATATGCTCGTCGGGATCCCAACTGGAGCCTGCGATGAAGGTTTTCTGTCCGTTCTTGAAAGCCTGCACGAGTGGCAGGTCCTTCGCCTGGTTGTGGATTTCCATGACTCGGTCGAGCCTGGTGTCGCCCACGATGGTGGTGTTGTGGATGTTGATTCCTGCGAGCAGGTCCACAGACTTCTGGTTTTGCACGAAAAGGTGGTCGAACTGTCGGAGCACCTTGGCCGCATTCTTGAATCGGAAGAAAATCTGTCCGTCCCTGAATATGCTGGATACGCTGTAAATCCTCGTTCCTCTCTTGCGCATGCCAGTGAGGAAGAAATACCAGAACTCGTATTTAATAAAGATAGCGATTTCCGGTTTGACGATGTCAAGGAATCGGTTGGCTCCTCTCTTGGTGTCGAAAGGAATGTAGCAGATGACGTCGGCTCCTTCATAGTTTTTCCTCACTTCGTAGCCCGATGGGGAGAAGAAGGTGAGCAGGATTTTGTACTCAGGATGGTTCTTCCTGACGAGTTCCATGAGTGGGCGTCCTTGCTCAAATTCTCCGAGTGACGCCACATGGAACCACACAATTCTGTCGCCCTCTTTGATTCCGTTTCGGACGGTGGTGAGAATGTCGCGGTGTCCCTCTATGAGTTTTTTTACTTTTGGGTTGATGAAGGAAGCGAGCCAAGCTGCGAATGCGTATAAAGCCATTCCGATATTATAGATGAATATATAAGCCAATAGTTCTTTTGATCGTTTAGTAGTCGGTTTGTCAAGACCTTTGTTTTCTTGGGTCTGAGGATGTTATTTCAAAGCCTTGATGGCATTGTCCATTCTGCGAATGGTTTCCTCCTTACCAAGGAATGCGGCGAGCTCATACATGTCGGGACCTTGGCCGGTTCCCACCAGGCATACCCTCCATGCATTCCAAGGTTTGATGTCTCTTGCCTCAACCCAAGCCTCCACCATCTCCTTGATGTTGTCGATGGTGAAGTCGTCAATGGCCGAGAGCACTCCAGCCAGCTCATCCATCTCCATAGCCGTGGTTTCCTTCCAGTTTTTCTTCACGAACTTGTCGTCCTTGTCGTAGGTTTGAGGTGCTTGGAAGAAGAACTTGGTGAGTGGCCAGAGGTCGCTGACGAAACTGATGTTTCTTTTCTTCTTGTTGCCGAGGTTATCTTGATATTCGATGACCTTCATCTTCATCATCTCCACCACCTGCGCTTCTTTCTCAGGTGTGGACTCAATGCCTTCCGCCTTGAGGATATGGTCGAATTCCGGCACCCATTCAGCAGCAGGCTTTTTGAGGAGATACTGGTGGTTGAACCAGATTCCCTTGACGTAGTCGAACCGTGCTCCGTTTTTTGAGCATTTGCTGAGGTTGAAGAGCTGGATGAGCTCGTCCATGGAGAGGATTTCCTGGTCGTTTCCTGGGTTCCATCCGAGCAAAGCAAGGAAATTGACCACCGCTTCTGGCTGATAGCCTTTCTCGCGATATCCAGAGCTGACTTCTCCCGATTTCGGGTCGTGCCATTCGAGTGGGAACACCGGGAATCCAAGCTTGTCGCCATCGCGTTTTGAGAGTTTTCCGTTTCCCACCGGTTTGAGCAGCAGTGGGAGGTGTGCGAACTGCGGCATGGTGTCCTGCCATCCGAATGCCTCATAGAGGAGCACGTGGAGGGGTGCGGAAGGCAACCATTCCTCACCTCTGATGACGTGTGACACTTTCATGAGGTGGTCATCCACGATGTTGGCGAGATGATAGGTTGGCAGTCCGTCTGCGCTCTTGTAAAGCACTTTGTCGTCGAGAATGGATGAGTTGATGTTCACGTCGCCTCTGATGATGTCGTTGACGTGTACGTCGATTCCCGGTTCGATTTTGAATCTGACCACATATTGCGCTCCCTCACTGATGAGTTTGTCCACCTCTTCTTTCGGAAGGGTGAGTGAGTTGCGCATCTGACTGCGGGTGTGTGCGTCGTATTGGAAATTCTCGATTTCTGCTCTTTTAGCGTCAAGCTCCTGAGGTGTGTCGAAAGCATAGTAGGCTTTCCCAGCATCAAGCAACTGTTGAACATATTTCTTGTAAATGTCCTTTCGCTCGCTTTGTCTGTAAGGTCCGTATTCGCCTCCGATTCCGACTCCTTCGTCGAACTTGATTCCGAGCCATTTGAACGATTCGATGATATATTCTTCTGCTCCCGGCACAAATCGGGTGGAGTCGGTGTCTTCAATCCTGAAGATAAATTCTCCATTGTTTTGCTTGGCAAACAGGTAATTGTACAATGCGGTTCTGACCCCTCCGATATGGAGTGGTCCTGTAGGGCTTGGTGCGAAACGCACTCTCACTTTTCTATCCATCTGTTTTGTTGTAGTACTTAAATAGTTTGCAGTCTGATATGCCGACCACACATCAGACTGCAAAGTTAACGAAAGTCAACGGAAAAAGCAAGAAATTAGTGAATTTACTTATTGATATGTGAAGTGAATTCCAATTTATCTTACTACTTGACCAAAACCTTGTTTCCGTTGTTGATGTATATTCCTTTTTGTACCGGTTTTCCGTTGAGTCTTCGTCCGTTGATGTCGAACCATCCCCGTGCCTTCACAGATGGGGATTCCGTGACGTTGTCGATGCCGGTGGTGACATCACTGTAGGCCACCTTGAAGTTGTCGGCATAGAGGTTGATGTCGGATGAGGGTTGGAGGTTCTCTGGTATCCGGAGTCCGATGGTGAGGGCGCCAGGAACGGTGAGTTCTGCTGTGACCTTGGTCTCGTACGCCGTGCCCCATTGCGAAGTGGTGGTGACGGCGGTTGCGTTGTCGTTGGCGAAAAGCTCGATGCCCTGAGCATCAGTGTGTACGACGGCGGTGATGGTGTAGGTGCCCGCCGGGAGATTGTCGAGGCTTTGATGGATGATGTTACCCGCAGTGAGCGTGTTTCCGCTTGCATTCCATCCTTGAAGTGCATACCCATCGACCATGTTGCTGTGCCATTCGTTGACCACGACTGGCCATGGTGAGTTGGACCATCCCTGGTTGTCGTTGATGGTCCATCCCGGGCATGTGCTCACCCATGAGCCTTCATCGCCGCTGTAATACTGGCAGTCCTGGAAGTCGAGGTTCTCGAACTGGTCGGAGATGTCTTTCTCCTGCGCCTCTTCTTCGGTGGCAAACGTCTTGAGGGTCATCAGCGCCGCATTGCTTTGGAGGGCATGGGTGCCGGATTTCCAGAGCAGCTGCCAGAATCCGCGGCCGTCCCAGTTGTCCATCACGTGCTTCACCTCGGCGTCGTCGGCTCCGTTTCCGCATTCTTCCGGCTGGAAATAATAGAGTCCGGTGACGTTGTCGTACTGCTTGAGCATCTGCACAAGGTCCTTGAGGAATGCCGCCTGTCCGGCTGGCGAGTAAGCCCATGTGTCCTTGGTGTCGTAGGTCTGTGCCTTGACGTCGCTGTTGTTGAAATATCCGGTCTCCACGATGTGGATTTCCTTCTCGAATGTGCCTGAGAGTTCTTTTATCGCAGCCTCGAGCATGGAGAGGGTTCCGTGCCAGAATGGGTAGTAGCTGAGTCCGATGATGTCGTAGTCGGTGAAGCCTCCGGTTCCTTCCACCCAGTCGTAGAAGTTGATGGTGGCATCTACACTGGCAGTCCGCTCGCTGTGGAGAATGATTTTCGCCTGGCTGCAGTTGGATTCCCTGACTCCTTTTGCGGCGGCGTTGAGGAGTTGCCCGAATCGCTTGATTTGGCTGGCATAGTCGGCTGCTGTCTTTCCGAGGTAGAATGCGTTCGACTTGTTGGCTCCCTCGGCAGAGTCCCAGAGCATTCCGTAGCTGACCTCATTGCCAATCTGCACGAAGTCGGGAGCTGCTCCGTAGGCGGCGAGCTCGTTGAGCACGGATGTGGTGTAGGTCTTTACCTTCTGCGCCACGTCGTTGATGTTGGTGCTTCGGTTGAAATTCCAGCTTTTGGGTATCCATTGGGTTGACACATCGGCCCAAGTGTCGCTGTAGAAGATGTCGAGCAGGAATTTCATGCCTTCATCCTTCACTCTTTTCCCGAGTTTCTTGACGTAGTCGATGTCCTGGCATGTGGCTGCAAAGCTGTCGGCTGATGGATCGACAAGGAGCCTGCACCTGACGCTGTTCCATCCCGCCACGTCATGTGCGAATGTGATCATTCCGTCTTTGTAGGTGGTGTTGATGGGTTTTCCATCGGCGTCAAGCCAGATGTCGCCCGCTTGTTCGTAGGCTGGCACGAGACTGAGGTCGCCACCGACGACCTTCTCCTGCGCATTGGCTGCAAGAAACATGCAGCACGCAAAAAGCGAAAGTAGTTTTTTTATCATAAGTTTATAGTCAGTTAATTAGCTTCTAAAGATTGGCCAACCATTTTCAAAGGGTCAAATGGTTGAGCATCATGTGCAAAGTTACATTTTTTCTGCAAAATGGTGTTCAAAAGCGATGAAAAACATTATAATTTGACATTTTGACATTATTTTTGTCATTTTGACATATACGATTGTCCATTTTCCCAATGGCATTCTGATTGCATTAAAAGAGTTGAACCTGCTGCTGAGCAGCCGTTGAATAACGGGTTGGCTTGCAGGCAATCAAAACCAACATTAAAAATTAACAAACAAAAAATAGGAGGACAAAACTATGTTACCAATGATGAAAACAAACGGATGGTTACCAACAGTATTCAACGATATTCTTGACACCGCTTTCGCTCCGAAAGCTTATCAGACTGCCCCAGCCATCAATGTGATAGAAACAGTTGACAACTACCTTGTGGAGATTGCTGCTCCAGGTGCCAGCAAAGAGGATTTCAATGTTGAGATCAACGCCGACGGCGACTTGAAGATCAAGCTCGAGCACAAAGAAGAACAGAAGGAAGAAAACAAGAACGCCCATTATCTGCGCCGTGAGTTCTCTCACTCAAAATTCGAGCAGACGTTGATTTTGCCTGAAGATGTGAAGAAAGAGAACATCTCCGCCAAAGTGGAGAACGGTGTGCTGACCGTTGACCTTCCAAAGATCAAGAAGGAAGAAGCTCCGAAGATTGGCCGCCAGGTTGAGATCAAATAAGCTTCCCCGATTTGAACCACATAGTTATCAGACATATAATTAGAAGATTGTTCTCAAGAGCAAAGGACCACCGGACTTTTCCGGCGGTCTTTTGCTTTTTTTTGTTTGTGGGCAGTATGTTTCTTGGCTTCAGGCGATAGACTCTTGTGTCGGTCGGTTCAAAGTTTTTATGAAACCATCAGAATTTCACAAATATTTGTTATCTTTGCACCGATAAAAACTATTGACTATCATGAGAAAGACCATTTTCCTCCTGTTCATGCTTTTTTCGCTGAGCCTTCAAGCCCAGCGGTCGTTTGAGCTTCCAAACTCAGCTGACGGCGAATCGAAACTTTATGTGTATCTGCCAAGTGCAGAGAAATCGACGGGGCGGGCCATCGTGTGCTGTCCTGGCGGCGGTTACGCCCATTTGGCGATGACCTATGAGGGCACCGACTGGGCTCCTTACTTCAATGACATGGGCATCGCCTTGATAGTGTTGAAATATCGTATGCCTCATGGCGACCGCAACATACCGATAGGCGACGCGGAGCGTGCGATGGTGACGGTCCGCGACAGCGCCTCCACGTGGAACATCAACCCCTACGATGTGGGAATCATGGGCTTCTCTGCCGGCGGCCACCTTGCCACGACCATCGCTACCCATTCCGGATTCAAAGCCCGTCCGAACTTTCAGGTGCTTTTCTATCCGGTTGTGTCGATGGACAAGAAGAAGGGTCACCGTGGCTCTTCAGAAAACTTTCTCGGCAGTGAGGTGGACAGCATGAAAGTGGTGAACGCCTTTTCCAATGAGCAGCACGTGACGAAACATTTCACCCCTCCCGCCATTCTGTTCATGGCTGACGACGACACCGCAGTCCCTGTGCTGACCAACGGTGTCCCTTATTATATCGCCCTGCGTTCGAATCACGTGACCGCCTCGATGCACATTTATCCACGTGGAGGACATGGCTGGCGTCCAGAGCGTTTCCCTTATTACGATGATATGCTGAAAAGCCTCCGTGAATGGCTGACGCGTCTTCCATCGGCCAAAGCGAATGCCCTCCGTGTGGCTTGCGTGGGCAACAGCATCACCTACGGCTCCGGCATCGACCTGACTGAAATCAAGGGCTACCCAGCTCAGCTTCAGCAGTTGCTCGGCAGCGGCTACCATGTGAGGAACTATGGACTTGGCGCCCGGACGATGCTCTCCACAGGCGACCATCCTTATATGATTGAACCCGCTTGGGCGGAATGCAAGGAATTCAATCCAAACATCGTGATTGTGAAACTGGGAACGAACGACAGCAAAGACTACAACTGGAATGCTCCTCAGTATGAGAAAGACATGCAGTCGATGATTGACCAGCTGAATTCCCTCCCATCCAAACCACGCATCCTGCTTGGTTTCCCTGCCAAGGCCTGGCGCGACAAATGGGGCATCACCGACAAGGTGATCACGGAAGAGGTGATTCCAATCATAGCAAAAGTGGCCAAACGAAACAATCTGGAGACGATAGATTTCCATACGGCAACTTCCACAAACAGTGGTCTTTTCACTTCGGATATGATTCATCCGAACGAGAAGGGTGCCAAGGTGATGGCAGAGTTGGCTAAGAAAGCTATATTGAGAGAGCCTTGACCTATTATTTGGTAAGGTTGTTGAACATTAAAACCGCTTGACCTGTGATAATTGCTCTCTGCCTGCTTTTGCCTTTACTGATTCTGTGGCTCACTTATCGATTTCCCACCTTGAACAAGGTGGGGAGTATCATCATTGCCTACGTGATAGGTTGCGGGTTGGGACTGACGGGGCTGATTCCCGACGATGACGCCACTCATGCACTTCAGACGTCTGTCGCTTCAGCTGCCATTCCGTTCGCCATACCGCTGCTCCTCCTTTCCTCCGACCTGAAGTCTTGGGCACGGTTGGCTCCGAGTTTCATCAAATCGACCATCTTTGGGATTTTGGGATGTGCGCTGTCCATCAGCATAGGCTTTCTGCTCTACGGGAAGGAAAATCCGGAGACTTTCGCCAACATCGGTGGTATGCTCACGGGACTGTACACAGGCGGCAATGCCAACTTGGCTTCATTGAAAATCGCGTTGGGGGTGGACGACACGACCTATATCTTAGTATCGGCCTACAGCACAGTGATGAGTGCGGTTTACCTGTTTTTTGTGATTATCATAGGCAAGCGGGTCCTGCTCTTGCTTCTGCCCGATTTCAAGTCCGACAAGACGGAGGAATCGGTAACCGTGAAACTGGAAAATCATGAGCGGGAACTATTCCTTGGCCTGTTCAGGAAAGACAACCTGAAAGACTTGGGCATGGCAATGCTGGTGGCCACGGCAATTATCGCCGTTGGTGCGGGCATCGCTTTCCTTTTTCCGAAGGAAGCCTTTCAGTCCATCTTTATACTGAGTATCAGCCTGCTGTCTGTCCTCGCCTCGCTTCATCCCCGCATCCGAGGCATCAAGCGTACGTTTGAGGCTGGCACTTTTTTTATTCTGATTTTCAGCATAGCCGTGGCTTCCCAGGTGAGTTTGAAAACCCTGTCGGAGGTGGAGCCCGGTATTTTTATGTTCACCACAGTGGCCACTCTCGGAGCCTTGCTTTTCCACGTGCTTTTGAGTGCCATTTTCCGCATTGACACTGACACGACGCTGACGACCAGCATCTCATTGATCTGCAGCCCTCCGTTTGCCCCAGTGATGGGAAGCGCACTGCACAACAAGGCCGTGATTGGTCCAGGCATTGCCGTTGGCCTGTTTGGCTATGCGGTCGGCACCTACCTTGGCTTCGGCATAGCGAAAATGCTGCTGTTGATGGCTTGATTGCTTGCAACATAGGTATTTTTCTTGTTCATCGTTCTTTATTCTTCTTGAAAATTCGTAACTTTGCACCGGATAAAAAACAAAAAGCGGCCGAAAAGTATTTTTACGGACTTGCAAATAACCCCCAAACAGAATTTTTAGAACACACCATTATACAACCCACATAATTCCGTAAATAGAAAAACGATGAATTTTGTAAAAGAACTTGAATGGCGTGGAATGATCCACCAGATGATGCCGGGCACAGAGGAGTTGCTCGAGAAAGAGAAAAACGTGTCGGCCTACCTGGGTATAGACCCGACGGCCGACTCCCTTCATATTGGTCACTTGTGCGGAGTGATGATGTTGCGTCACTACCAGCGCTGCGGCGGCAAGCCATACGCACTGATTGGCGGTGCTACGGGCATGATTGGCGATCCTTCGGGCAAGAGTCAGGAACGCAACCTGCTGGATGAGGAGACGCTGGCTCACAATGTGAAATGCATCAAGGCTCAATTGAGCAAGTTTTTGGATTTCGACAGTGATGCCCCTAACCGTGCAGAGTTGGTGAACAACTACGACTGGATGAAGAACTTCACGTTCCTTGTCTTTGCCCGCGATGTAGGCAAGCACATCACAGTGAACTACATGATGGCGAAGGAGTCGGTTCAGAAACGTCTGAATGGTGAGGCCCGCGATGGCCTTTCCTTCACGGAGTTCACATACCAGCTGCTTCAGGCCTACGACTTCTACTATCTGTGTGAGCATCACAACTGCCGTCTTCAGCTGGGTGGTGCCGACCAGTGGGGCAACATCACGACCGGCTCGGAGTTGATCCGCCGTATGTCGGGCAAGGAGTGCTTTGCGCTGACTTGTCCGCTGGTGACCAAATCCGACGGACGTAAGTTCGGCAAGACTGAGAAGGGCAATGTGTGGCTTGACCGCCGTCTCACCTCTCCATATCAGTTCTATCAGTTCTGGTTGAATGTGGCTGACGATGAGGCAGAGCGTTATATCAAGATTTTCACTTCGCTTGAAAAAGAAGAAATAGACTCCCTGATTGAAGAGCATCGTCAGGATCCAGGCCGCCGAGTGCTTCAGAAGCGTCTGGCTCAGGAAGTGACCGTGATGGTTCATTCTCAGGAAGATTATGAGATTGCAGTTGAGGCTTCCAACATTCTGTTCGGCAAAGCAACGAAAGAGGCATTGCTGAAGCTGGATGAGCAGACCTTGCTCGACGTGTTCGACGGCGTTCCTCATTTTGAGGTTGACAAATCTTTGTTTGAGAATGGTGTGAAAGCCATTGAGCTGACTACCGACGCTGCAGCCGTGTTCGCCTCAAAAGGTGAGATGCGTAAACTGACCCAGGGTGGTGGTGTGAGCATCAACAAAGAGAAGCTGGCCGATGCCAATGCCGTGCTCACCAGTGCTGACTTGCTCGACGGCAAATACTTGTTGGTTCAGCAAGGTAAGAAAAAATATTTCCTGCTGATTGCCAAATAATTATATTTGGTTGACCATCTGCAAACAAAAACGCAGGTTATGGAATTTTATCCGTAACCTGCGTTTACGTTATATAGGCTAATTATTGGCCAATGTTCTTGAGATGGTCGTCGAAATAGCGTGTGATGAGTTTGTGGAGGTGTACGCGGTCCGTACCCATCATGTTGTGCTCATCTCCCGGATAGGTGAAGAGGTCTGGGTATGTGTCGGCATCAATGCATGCCCTGATGAACGAGAGGGTGTGCTGCGGCACGCATACAGGGTCGTTTCCCCCATAGACGATAAGGAGTCGCCCCTTGAGATTTCCCGCTTTGTTGAGGCAGCTTGCGTTTCTGTAGCCCTCAGGGTTGGTCTGAGGTGTCTCCATGTATCGTTCTCCGTACATCACCTCATAGAATTTCCAGTCGATGACCGGACCGCCTGCCACTCCCACCTTGAACACATCTGGGTAGGTGGTCATGAGGCTGGTGGTCATGAATCCTCCGAAACTCCATCCATGCACGCCGAGCCTTTCTGCATCGACGTAAGGGAGTGATTTGAGGAATTCCACTCCCTTGAGCTGGTCCTTCATCTCTTCTGTGCCGAGATTGCGGAAGGTGGCCTGCTCGAATGCCAGTCCTCTGTGCTCGCTGCCCCGGTTGTCGAGGCAGAACATCACATATCCGTTTTGTGCCATCCAGATGTCCCATCCGCGTGCACCCCAGTGGCGTGTGGCGTCAATGTTGTGCGCATGAGGACCTCCATAGACATAGACCACGGCTGGGTATTTCTTCGTCTCATCGAATCCTGGCGGAAGAATGAGCCTGTAGTAGAGGTCTGTCACTCCGTCTGCTGCCTTGATGGTTCCCACTTTGATTTCAGGAACCTTGAAGTTGTCCCATGGATCCATGGCATCGACAAAGGTGTTGCGTGAACCATCATCTGTGTTGACGATGTCCTGCCGGTGGGCTACTTCTCCCTCTGGCAATGCCCAGGAGTCGGAGGCGAATGTTCCAGCAGGCGAGAGTTCTGGGCGGTGCCAGCCCTTGGTCTCTCCCAATGCTTTTCGATTTCCTTTCATGTCAACGGCATAGAGCGCGCAACCGATAGGGTTGTCCTCATTGCTGGTGTAGATGATGGTCTTGGCTTTCTCATTGAATCCCAGCATGGAGATGACTTCAAACGGTCCAGACGTGAGTTGGCGTTCCAGCTCCGCTTTCGTCCCATTGAGTTTGTAGAGATAAATGTGCTTGTAGCCGTCGCGGCGGGTTTGATAAACGAACCGCTTGCTGTCCCACGGAAGGAACTGGATTGGGTCGAGCGGTTCAAAATATTTGCTGTTGCTTTCTTCGAAGAGGGTGGCTATGAACGAACCGTCTGTTGCGCTGTAGGCATCAAGCTTGCCATGTTTCTGTGCACGGTCGAGCTCGATGAGGTAGATGGTCTGTCCGTCGGGAGCCCAGGCGATATTGGTGAAATAGCGGTCGGTAGGGTCTCCTGCGTTGAGATAGATGGTCTTTTTCGTTTCGGTGTCGTAGATGCCTACAGTAACCTTATGGCTGGTCTCACCTGCCATTGGGTAGCGGTCGGGCACCATGACAGCGCATCGGCTCTCATCTTTTCCTGTGCCTCCATTGATATCGACTTGTGGATAGGGGCTGACCATCGTCTGGTCCATGCGGTAGAATGCCAGCTTGTCGCCTTTCGGTGCCCAGAAGAGACCTTTCTCTATTCCGAATTCATCGCGGTGGACCGACTGTCCATAGACGATGTCGTCAGTTCCGTCGTCAGTCAGCTGCCTGGTATTCCCCTGGCTGTCGGTTACGAAGAGATTGTGGTTGCTGACGAATGCGAGGTTTTTTGATTCGGGGCACCATTCAGAAGCAGCGGCGTTTTTATCGAGTTGCTGTGACCATGCCACTTGTTTCGCTTTCCAATCCACCAGCACCTGCCGTACCGTGTCTTTGAGCAAGACGAGAGTCTGATCCTTGTATGGAAATTCCGCATCATAGAGATGTGGCATTCTCATTCCAGAGCCGGACACAATGTTGTTGATATCTTTCCTTGAAAAGAGAAGCTCTCCCTTTTTCTTTCCATCTTCACCGTTGATTAGCCGGCATCCTTCCATGTCCAGCTCCACGCACTGCTCCCCCCACCAAGTGGTGTATTTCCTCTCTGGTACAGAGTTCTGATAATAGGTGCTTCCACCAGGAATGAGGTCCTCGATGGTGAATGGATGTTTGATTTTTGCTCTGATGGAGCGGCTGCGCTGTGCCATAACATTGATAGATGCCGCAATCATAAAGATTGCGAGTGTGATTTTTCTAAGATTCATATTTTTAGTTTAGCCTATTTGAGATGTATTTGCAAAATTACTAAATTTATAAAGAAAAAAAGTTGATTTTTTTGAATTTTCGGTAAAAAGGTGTATTTTTGCGATAATTGTAAAGTACATTCATTTATGTTTAACTTAAAAACGTTATTATGAAGAAGTATTTGTCTGAATTGATTGGTACGTTCGTACTGACATTCCTGGGCTGCGGCACAGCTGTGAGCCTGAACTGCGGTACTGACACCGCTTCAGTGGTGGGCACTGCAATGGCCTTTGGTCTTTCCGTGATTGCCATGGCATACACCATCGGTGGAATATCGGGTTGCCACATCAACCCTGCCATCACCCTCGGTGTGCTGGTAAGCGGCCGTATGAGTGTGAAAGATGCGGTAGGCTATTGGGTAGGACAATTTATTGGTGGTATTCTTGCTGCTGCCTGTCTGTATCTGATTGTTGACGGCATGGCTGACCCTGTGTTGGCTCAGGGCACCCACACGGGAGCAAACGCATGCAGCGGTTCGGTGACTCAGGGACTTGTGGTTGAGATTGTGCTCACCTGCCTCTTTGTACTGGTGGTTCTTGGAGCCACTTCAAAGACCAATGGCGCCACAAACAACTTCGCTGGTCTGGCTATCGGTTTGACTCTGATTCTTATCCACTTTGTGGGCATCCACTACACTGGCACATCTGTGAACCCAGCCCGTTCGGTTGGTCCGGCTCTGTTTGAGGCAGGCAAGGCGTTGGAGCAGGTATGGGTGTTCATCGTAGGTCCGTTTGTTGGAGCTTTGATTGCCGCAGGTCTCTGGAAGGTGATCAGTCTTGACAAGGAGGCTTAATCCCCGTGTTCGACGTACATACTCATAATAAGCAAAATGCAGTCGCCAATGCCATTGTGAATTGTGGCATTGGCGACGATTTTTCTTTGTATCCCCATTTTTCGCTGGGCATCCACCCATGGGACGTAAGCGAAAGTTGGGCTTGTGCTTTTGCGGATTTGAACCGCACGCTTGAGGGCTTATTTGAATCGGGAGGGATAAGCAGGCTTTCCGCCATTGGCGAGATTGGTCTTGACAAGGTTTGCGGTGTGAGCATGGAGCAGCAGCTTGCGTGTTTTGAGGCTCAGCTTTTGCTGGCATCCCATTATGGAAAACCTGTCATTGTCCATTGTGTGAAAGCTGTGGATGAGTTGCTTGCCGTGTTTGCCCGTCTTCGTTTTGGCAAACCTGTGGTTTTTCATGGTTTCCGTGGAAAGGCTGAGCAGGCTCGCCAGTTGCTTTCCAAAGGCTTTTATTTGTCGTTCGGACCCCGATTTCATGCGGAAAGCCTTCGTTTAGCCTATGCGTCAGGCAGGATGTTCTTAGAGACAGACGACAGCTGCATGGATATCAGTGAGGTCTATGCCTCAGCCTCCAAGGCTCTCAACATTTCCGCCACCGATATTTGTGTTCCTGGTATTTTCAGTTCAGCCGCAATCTGAGCGAGGGGTTCAAGCACGAATTTTCTTTTCCCCATGAGTGGATGGGGAATGGTGAGTGTGGGTGTGTGGATGATCAGGTCGTCGTAGATGATGATGTCGATATCGATCACCCTGTCGTGATAGATGTGACGGACGGTTCCATCCGGCAAGATTTCTTTGGTGCTTTTCGTTTTTCTCCCCATTTTTTTCTCAATCATCTGACACCGCTGGAGCACTAGTTCCGGTGAGATGTCGGTATCTACCCCTATGCATGCGTTGAGAAAGCCGTTGTCGGATTGGAAGCCCCATGGCTCTGTGGAGACAAAGGCAGACCGGGACACAACGGTTCCGATCTGCCTTTCAATTTCTTTAATGGCTTTTTCAAGGTTTCTCACCTTGTCGCCCATGTTTGTTCCCAAAGCGAGGTAGAGCATAGCGTGAAAGAACTTGTGTCAGTCCGTAATCAGCAACGCATCGCCGTAGGTTCCGAACTTGTAGTCTTCCTTGATAGCTTTGTTGTAAGCCTTCATCACGTTTTCGTAACCTCCGAAAGCGCAGGTCATCATGAGCATGGTGGTGAGCGGGAGTTGGAAGTTCACCACATAGGAGTCGGCCACATTGAAGTCGTATGGAGGGAAGATGAACTTGTTGGTCCATCCTTCAAATTCCTTGAGGATGCCTTCCGGGCCCGCTGCTGTCTCTGTGGCTTTGAGCACAGATGCCCCGATGGCGCAGACCTTATGTCCTTCCTTCTTGGATTTGTTGACTATCTGGCAAGCTTCTTCACCGACAAAAATCTGCTCACTGTCGGTTTTGTGCTTGGTGAGGTCTTCCACATCGATGTTCCTGAAATTGCCAAGTCCACAGTGGATGGTGATAAACGCCTGGTTCACTCCTTTGATTTCCATCCTCTTCATCAGTTCCCTGGAGAAGTGCATTCCTGTGGTTGGAGCGGTCACGGCTCCTTCTTTCTTGGCATAGATGGTTTGGAATCGCTCCATGTCTTCTGGCTCAGTCGGTCTGAGGCTTCTCACGTCATCTGGCATCGGAGCTTCTCCGAGTGCGTAGAGTGCCTCCTTGAACTCGTCGTGAGGTCCGTCGTAGAGGAAGCGGAGTGTCCTTCCCCTTGAAGTGGTGTTGTCGATGACTTCAGCCACCATGGAACTGTCCTCACCGAAGTAGAGTTTGTTGCCTATACGTATTTTCCGTGCTGGATCCACGAGCACGTCCCAGAGTCTCAGCTTCTCGTTGAGCTCCCTGAGAAGGAAGACCTCAATCTTGGCTCCGGTTTTCTCCTTGTTTCCATAAAGTCTGGCAGGAAACACCTGTGTGTCGTTAAAGATGAAGGAGTCGCCGTCGTCGAAGTAGTCAAGAATGTCTTTAAACAGCCGGTCTTCAATTTCTCCAGTTGACTTGTGGAGCACCATGAGTTTTGCCTCATCCCTGTTTTGAGGTGGATAGAGCGCGATTTTGTCTTCTGTGAGTTTGAATTTGAATTGGGAGAGTTTCATTATAGATATGATTAGATGAGAGAGAATTTATGGATATTATCATTCTTCAGCCTTTTGTGGCTGTTTTTTTATTCCTCAGGCTTATAGAGTTGCTGTGTGTCCACCCACTGTTCGAATGTTTCGATGTC
>OMUD01000284.1 GCA_900314125.1 uncultured Prevotellaceae bacterium
AATTCACATATTTCTTCTTTGATGGAGGACTATGAACGCAGACTTTCTCACTATAATATAGGTTTTTCCCTTCAAGTTGTTCCCGATTTGAAGAATTCAAGGAATTTGAGTGAATCTCAACAAAAAAATGCCGAAGGTGGCAATGTCCTGAAATTGATTCAGCCAGGTGATTTTGTCGTTTTGCTCGACGAGCATGGTGAAGAATTCACCAGCATCGGTTTTGCGAAGTGGATTGAATCCAAAAGCCATACTGTACCCAAGCGACTGATTTTTGTTATAGGTGGTCCATACGGTTTTTCAGATGATATGAACCAACGTTCAAATGCAAAAATATCACTGTCACAAATGACCTTTTCGCATCAAATGGTCCGTTTGATTTTTTTGGAACAGCTGTATCGTGCAATGACAATTATCAAAGGCGAGCCTTACCATCATGAATGATTAATTCTGTATTGGTCTTTCTGGTATAGCTGGGAATTTTTAAATACATTTGTTTATCCACTTGTTTTTTCGTAACTTTGCAAAAAATTAATATTTTATAATTAAATGGAACTGTCTAAATTATACAACCCTGCGGAGGTTGAAGGTAAATGGTATGAGTTTTGGGAAAACAATAAGCTTTTCGCATCTAAACCCGACGGAAGAGAACCCTATACGATTGTGATTCCACCACCAAATGTGACTGGCGTGCTTCATATGGGGCACATGCTCAATGAGACCATTCAGGATATTCTGGTTCGCAAGGCCCGCATGGATGGTAAGAACGCGTGCTGGGTTCCGGGAACAGACCATGCCTCCATCGCCACGGAAGCGAAAGTGGTGAACAGATTGGCAGAGCAGGGAATAGCCAAGACAGACCTTTCACGTGAGGAATTTTTGAAGCACGCATGGGCTTGGACTGATGAGCATGGCGGAATTATTTTGAAACAGTTGCGTCGATTGGGTGCTTCTTGCGATTGGGATCGTACGGCCTTCACCATGGATGAGGAGCGTTCACGCTCAGTTATTAAAGTCTTTGTGGATCTGTATCGCAAAGGGTTGATTTATCGTGGAGTCAGAATGGTGAACTGGGATCCTAAGGCTCAGACAGCTCTTTCCGACGAAGAGGTTATTTATCAAGAGGAACAATCTAAACTCTATTACTTGAAGTATAGACTTGCTGATGGATGCGATGTGGTACCTTCGGGTCTGGAAGGTGAGGTCCTCCATAAAGATGAGAAGGGTTATTATGCTGTGGTTGCAACGACACGTCCAGAGACCATCATGGGTGATACAGCCATGTGTATCAACCCTAAAGACCCCAAAAACCGCTGGCTTTCAGGGAAGAAGGTTGTTGTCCCTTTGGTTAACCGTGTGATTCCTGTCATCGAAGATGAATATGTAGACATTGAGTTCGGTACAGGCTGTCTGAAAGTCACTCCTGCTCATGATGTGAATGACTATATGCTTGGCGATAAGTATAATCTTGAGTCAATAGATATTTTCAACGATGATGGCACTTTGAGTGAGCAGGCAGGAATGTATGTCGGAATGGACCGTTTCGATGTTCGTGATCAAATTACAAAAGACCTTCAGGCAGCAGGTTTGCTTGAAAAAGTGGAGGATTACACCAACAAGGTTGGTTTCTCTGAGCGCAGCCATGTTGCCATCGAGCCAAAGCTTTCCATGCAATGGTTTCTGTCCATGCGTCACTTTGCTGATATTGCCTTACCTCCTGTGATGAATGACGAAATTAAATTCTATCCTACCAAATATAAGGTAACTTATAAGAATTGGTTGGAAAACATCAAGGATTGGTGTATCAGCCGTCAATTGTGGTGGGGCCATCGCATACCTGCTTATTATCTTCCAACGGGTGGTTATGTTGTTGCAGAGACACCAGAGGAGGCCTTGTCGCTGGCAAAAGAGAAGAGTGGAGATCAGAGTCTCACTATTTCTGACCTTAAACAGGATGAGGATGCACTTGACACTTGGTTTTCCTCTTGGCTCTGGCCTATATCTTTGTTCGACGGAATCAACAACCCTGGAAATGAGGAAATAAAGTATTATTATCCTACAGCCGATTTGGTGACTGGTCCAGACATCATATTCTTCTGGGTTGCCAGAATGATTATGGCTGGTTACGAATATATGGGTGACAAGCCATTTAAAAATGTGTATTTCACGGGCATTGTAAGGGATGAGATTGGGCGAAAGATGTCAAAATCTCTTGGCAATTCTCCTGACCCACTTGAACTCATTGATGAATATGGCGCCGATGGCGTCCGAATGGGAATGTTGCTTTCAGCCCCTGCTGGCAATGATATTTTGTTTGATAAGAAATTGTGTCAGAATGGCCAGGCTTTCTGTAACAAGATATGGAATGCATTCCGACTTGTGAAAGGGTGGGAGACTGCCGATATTGAACAGCCAGAGGCATGTGGTAAGGCCATAGAGTGGTTTGATGCACTTTTGAAGAAGTCATATCATGACCTGCAGGACTTATATGGTAAATATCGTCTTAGTGAGGCCCTGATGACGGTTTTCAAATTGTTTACAGATGAGTTTTCAGGTTGGTATCTTGAAATGGTGAAACCGGGATATCAGCAACCGATTGACTCAAAGACATACGATAAGACCCTTGAATTTTTCGATGTGCTGATGAGGATGATCCATCCTTTCATGCCATTCATCACGGAGGAATTGTGGCATCACATTTATCAGCGTGGTGAAAAGGAGAGCATTATGGTCTGCACGCTTAAATTAGACGAGCCGACAGACTCAGAAATAAGGTTGCTTGCTGATGTTGAGTTGATGAAACAGGTAGTTGCTGGAGTGCGCAATATCAGGAATAAAAAGAGCATCAATAAAAAAGAGCAGGTGGCTTTGGAGGTTGTAGGTGCGAATCCTCTCTCTGCCTTGAATTCAACGATAGTGAAAATGGCTAACTTGTCAAGCTTCAATGTGGTTGATGAGAAAAGCGCCGCTACTTCAGATTTCTTGGTCGGCACAACAGAGTATGCTGTTCCTTTAGGTGATTTGATAGACAAGGATGCTGAAATTAAGAAAATAGAATCTGAAATCAAACGTCTCGAGAATTTCCTGACAGGTGTGGAGAAAAAACTTTCCAATGAAAGGTTTGTAAGTAATGCTCCAGCCCAGGTTGTGGAACTAGAGCGTAAGAAACAATCGGATGCAACAACAAAATTAGCTTCCTTAAGAGAGAATTTGAAATCATATTTGTAATTGAGTTTTAAGTGAAATCCGGACAAGTGTCAACAGCTTGTCCGGATTTGCTTATCAATAGCGCAATGAATGCTTAATTCTTCATTTATAATGATATAATGCATATTTTTCTTGCTTATGTCATAAAAATAATGTAACTTTGCATCCGATTTAAGGTAAAAGTATCTATATCGTATTTATTTTCTTACTTGCATGTCTAAAAAGCTATTAACCCCAGACTATATTTTTGAATCTTCTTGGGAAGTATGTAATAAAGTCGGAGGTATATACACTGTTTTGTCAACAAGAGCCAAAACTTTGCAAGAAAAATTCGGTGACAATTTAATTTTTATCGGTCCAGATTTCTGGAATGGTGATGTGAATCCATTGTTTAAAGAAAACAAAACATTGTTTTCAGGTTGGAAGAAGCATGCTGAAACTGTTGATGGGTTGAAGGTTCGTATAGGACGATGGCAAGTTCCCGGTTTACCAGTAGCTGTTCTTGTAGATTTTCATCCGTTTTTTGCTAAAAAAAATGAAATATACACTTGGGCTTGGAATAATTATCATGTTGATTCCCTTCACGCATACGGTGATTATGACGAAGCATCCATGTTTTCGTATTCAGCTGCTAAGGTGGTGGAAAGCTATTACAAATATTTTGGACTGACTGGCAAAGACAAGGTTGTTTATCAAGCACATGAGTGGATGACCGCACTGGGTGCTTTATATTTGCAGAAAGCAATACCTTCCATAGCAACTATTTTTACGACTCATGCCACCAGCATAGGTCGTTCTATTGCCGGTAACAATAAACCTCTATATGATCATCTGACTGATTATAACGGTGATCAGATGGCAGCGGAACTGAATATGCAGTCAAAACATTCTGTTGAAAAATCTGCAGCACAGAATGTTGATTGTTTCACAACTGTCAGCGACATTACAGCGCGCGAATGTAAACAACTCCTTGAAAAGGAACCTGATGTGGTGCTTGTCAATGGTTTTGAGCGTGATTTCGTACCTACTCTTGGGGACAAATTCGACAAAGCGCGCAAAAAAGCTCGCAAAAGAGTTCTTGATGTAGCTAACGCTCTCTTAGGTGCTAAATTGTCTGATGACACATTGCTGATCAGTGTGGGTGGGCGTTATGAATATAAGAATAAGGGAATTGACTTGTTTGTTGATGCTATGAACCGTCTTCGTCATGACTCACGTCTTGAAAAGGAGATTCTTGCATTGGTGCTTGTTCCTGCATGGATGAAAGAGGCTCGGACAGATTTAGTGGAATGCATCAAACACAAAAAGAATTCTTCCCATCCAATTGGCGACCCAAGAATAACGCATGTTCTCAACAACCAAGACAGCGACAATGTGCTTAACCAGATGAACTGGCTTGACATGTTCAATCGGCCCGAGGATAAGGTTAAACTGATTTTCGTTCCATGTTATCTTGATGGAAAGGATGGGGTGTTCAATCTTCATTATTATGATATGCTGATTGGAATGGATTTGTGTATTTATCCATCTTATTATGAGCCATGGGGATATACCCCCACCGAGAGTGTTGCCTTTCATGTTCCTTGTATTACAACAGATTTGGCTGGTTTTGGTTTGTGGGCAAACAAAGTCAAAGGTGGTACAAGCGAATTGGAAGACGGTGTGAAGACGATTCACCGCTCAGACAGTAATGCAACAGAAGTGTCGGAAGATATCAAGAATACGGTTTTACATTTCAGCAGGATGGACCACACATCTGTGGAACAGGCCCGCAAGAATGCTTCCAAATTGGCGGAGAAAGCCTTATGGAAACATTTTATCAAATACTATTATGAGGCATACGATGTGGCGTTACGAAATGCAAAACAGCGCACCAAGTAAATGGCTTCTCTCTTGTATATAATGAATTATCAAAAACTTTTTATATTTGAAAACTATTTGTATTTATGAAAATTAAAGCTTGCAACGCAAACGAGCCAGTATGGAAGGAGATTAGCGTAAGGTCTTCCATTCCAGAGGCTTTGAAACCTCTTGACGAGATAGCCCACAATATGTGGTGGTCTTGGAATTCGGATGTTTCTCATTTGTTCCAGGATATTGACAAGGATTTGTGGAAGAAGGTAGGACAGAATCCTGTTCTTTTCCTTGCCAGAATGAATTATGCCAAACTTGAAGAAGTTGCCAAAGATGCATCAATCGTAAAGAGGGTGAATAAAATCTATAGCGATTTCAGGAAATATATGGATGTGAAACCTGATTCCAAACGCCCTTCAGTTGCTTACCTTTGCATGGAATATGGCCTTAGCCATGTTCTAAAAATTTATTCAGGTGGTCTTGGCATTCTTGCAGGCGATTATCTGAAAGAGGCCTCCGATTCAAATGTTGACATGTGTGCAGTCGGCTTTTTGTACCGTTATGGCTATTTCACTCAGACCCTCTCGATGAATGGTGACCAGATTGCCAATTATGAGGCTCAGAATTTCGGTGACCTTCCTATAGAAAGAGAGTTGGACCAAAATGGTCAACCTCTTGTTGTTGACGTGCCGTTCAACAATTACACAGTTCATGCATTTGTTTGGAGAGTGAATGTTGGTAGGATCAAGCTTTATCTGCTTGACACAGACAATGAAATGAACAGCGAATACGATCGTTCCATCACCCACAGCCTTTATGGTGGTGATTGGGAAAATCGCCTCAAGCAAGAAATTTTGCTGGGTATCGGTGGTATTCTCACTTTGAAAAAACTCGGAATTAAAAAAGATATATACCACTGCAATGAGGGTCACGCAGCTCTCTGCAATGTGCAGCGTCTTGTTGATTTTGTTGAAGGTGGTTTGTCATTTGATGAGGCTCTTGAAGCTGTGAGAACCACTTCATTGTATACTGTCCACACACCAGTTCCTGCAGGTCATGATTACTTTGATGAGGGTCTGTTTGGCAAATACATGGGTGCGTATCCAGAAAAACTCGGTATTTCTTGGCATGACTTTGTTGGGATGGGCCGCGTCAATCCTGATGATAATGGTGAACGTTTCTGTATGTCAACATTTGCCTGCAATACTTCTTCATGGGTTAATGGCGTTAGTTGGCTTCATGGAAAAGTGTCAAAGGACATGTTCAATAATATTTGGAAGGGTTATTTCCCAGAAGAGCTTGATAATGTGGGCTATGTGACCAATGGTGTGCATTTCCCAACATGGTCAGCTTCAGAATGGAAGAAACTTTATGCCAAACATTTCGATGCATCTTATTATCACGATCAGTCTAACGCAAACTTGTGGGAAGCTATCTATAATGTTCCTGATGCTGAAATCTGGAAAGTTCGCCAGACACTTAAATTGAAGTTGATCGAATATATTAAGAGTGCATTCCGTGAGGATTGGCTCAAGAATCAGGGTGATCCTTCCAGAATTGTATCTTTGCTTGAGAAGATTAATCCAAATGCATTGCTTATTGGCTTTGCCCGTCGTTTCGCAACTTACAAACGTGCCCATCTTTTGTTCTCTGACTTAGACCGTCTTTCTAAGATTGTCAACAACCCTAATTATCCTGTTCAGTTCCTGTTTGCAGGTAAGGCTCATCCTCACGACGGAGCAGGTCAGGGGTTGATAAAGAAAATTTATGAAATCAGTCGCCGTCCAGAGTTCCTCGGTAAAATCATATTCCTTGAGAATTACGACATGAAGCTGGCACGTCGTCTTGTCACAGGCGTTGATATCTGGATGAATACTCCTACACGTCCTCTCGAGGCATCTGGCACATCAGGTGAAAAAGCATTGATGAATGGTGTCGTTAACCTTTCTGTGCTTGATGGATGGTGGCTTGAGGGTTATCGCGAAGGTGCCGGCTGGGCTCTGACAGAGAAACGCACTTATGCCAACCAGGAACAGCAGGATCAGCTTGATGCAGCCACAATATATTCACTTCTCGAAAATGAGATACTTCCTCTGTACTATGCCCGCAATAAGAATGGCTATAGCGAAGGATGGATCAGGACGATAAAGAACTCCATTGCTCAAGTTGCCCCTCACTATACAATGAAGCGTCAGCTTGATGACTATTTTGACAAATTCTATATCCCGCTTGCCAACCGTGCAAAAGTACTGTTCAAGGATAATTTTGCCAAAGCAAAGCAGATTGCATTGTGGAAAGAGCAAGTGGCAGAGCGATGGGATAATATTAATGTTGTCCGTATTGAACGACTCGATGAGACCGTTGCAGGTCAATTTGAGAGTGGCAAGAATTATCGGATGAAATTTGTTGTTGATGAGCAAGGTCTGGATGATGTGGTAGGCATTGAGCTGGTGGTTCTCCAGATAGACGAAGAGGGCAAGAGTCATGTGGCTGACAAAATGCAGCTTCATACAACTCAGCGCGAAGGCAATCTTTTCACTTTCGAAGGCAGTATGCTTCTGACAAACGCAGGTGGCTTTAAGATTTGCTACAGGATGTATCCTAAAAATGCCGATCTTCCACATCGTCAGGATTTCTGCTATGTGAAATGGATTATGGATTGATAATTCTTGAATTATTTTCTATATATGAAGGTCTGTGTTTTTTAAACACAGACCTTTTTAATTTGTTCTATAATAAAAAAAAATGCTGATTTTGTTATTTTGATTTTGTTCCATCATTTTTTTGTTTTATATTTGTAGGACAAACAATAAATATTAGTTACAATAATTCTAAAATCAAATTATTATGGCAACAAAAAAATGGGTTTGTCCGGTATGCGGATATGTACATGAGGGTGATACTCCTCCAGAAAGATGTCCTCAATGCAAAGTTCCAGGTGAAAAGTTCAAATTAGTTGAAGAGAACGCTGGTCTTAATTTCGTAACTGAGCATGTTTTAGGAGTAGCTAAAGACATTCCAGATAATGAAGACGGGCGATTTATCTTGCAAGGTCTCAAGGACCATTTTGCAGGTGAATGCTCAGAAGTAGGCATGTACCTTGCAATGAGTCGTCAGGCAGACAGAGAGGGTTATCCAGAGATTGCAGAAGCATTCAAGCGTTATGCATTCGAAGAAGCCGACCATGCTTCCAGATTTGCAGAACTTTTGGGAGAGCTGGTTTGGGATACTAAGACAAATGTTGAAAAACGTATGTTGGCTGAAGAAGGAGCTTGTGCTGGAAAAATGGAAATCGCCAAGAAAGCAAAAGCCCTCAATCTTGATGCAATTCATGACACGGTTCATGAGATGGCAAAAGATGAAGCCCGTCATGGTGCAGGATTCCAAGGTTTGTTTAATAGATATTTCAAATAAACCGTTATTTTTACTGATAAAAAGGAGGACATTGGTTCCTCCTTTTTTGTTGTAATTTGTTACTAATTGCTTTTATTGTATGACAAATTATCAGTTTTTAATAAAAAAACGCTTGAATGTGTTTGCTATGTGATAATAAATTAGTAAATTTGCAGAAAATAAAAAGATTTGTAGATAAATGTTACATTCACTTGTCATTTCTTCAGTCGTCATTGGACGAGTGGTCGTCAAAAATTAATTTTGTCGTAAGAATGTGTGTATGTACATATAAATTATAATATGTGGAATTCAAAAGCCTTTCTTACGACTTGTAGGGGAGGCTTTTGTTTATATGATTGTTTTCTTTTGCATAAAGGTAAAAAAAAATATGAAACATCCATTAAGAAGTTCGGTTTGTACAGAAGGACGCCGCATGGCAGGTGCCCGTGCACTTTGGGTTGCCAACGGCATGAAACGTGAGCAATTTGGTAAACCCATAATAGCAATAGTCAATTCTTTTACTCAATTTGTGCCAGGACACACTCATTTGCATGAGGCTGGCCAGATTGTTAAAGCGGAAATTGAGAAGATGGGGTGCTATGCAGCTGAATTCAACACAATTGCCATCGATGACGGTATTGCCATGGGACATGACGGCATGCTCTATTCACTTCCAAGCCGTGATATTATTGCGGATTCAGTTGAGTATATGTGCAATGCCCATAAAGCAGATGCCATGATTTGCATTTCCAATTGTGATAAGATCACTCCAGGAATGCTGATGGCAGCCATGCGTCTGAACATTCCTGCTGTATTTGTATCAGGAGGTCCGATGGAAGCAGGTAAATGGAAAGGTGAGAATCTTGACCTCATAGCTGCAATGGTGAAAGGTGCCGACAAATCCGTGAGTGACGAAGAGTTGGCAGAAGTGGAGAGCCGTGCTTGCCCAGGATGTGGTTGCTGCTCTGGTATGTTTACAGCGAATTCCATGAATTCACTTACTGAGGCAATCGGTCTTTCTTTACCGGGTAATGGTACAATTCTTGCCACACATGTAAATCGGAAAGAGTTGATGAAACAAGCTGCCCGCCAGATTGTGAAAAATGCGTTTGCCTATTATGAAGATGGAGACGAGTCGGTTCTTCCAAGGAGTATTGCCACTCGTGACGCTTTCCTCAATGCCATGTCGCTTGACATTGCCATGGGTGGTTCCACAAACACCATCCTTCACCTATTGGCAGTGGCTCAAGAAGCTGAAGCTAATTTCACGATGGAAGATATTGACCGTTTGAGTCGTAAAGTGCCATGCTTGTGTAAACTGGCTCCAAATACTCAAAAATATAGCGTTCAGGAATGTGGCCGTGCCGGTGGTATCCTTGGCATTTTAAATGAATTGGCTAAAGGTGGTCTTTTGAATACTAATGTAAAACGTGTGAACGGTTCCACATTGCAGCAAGATCTGGAAAAATTCAATATACTTAAAGAGGATGTTGACCCAGAAGCACAGCGCATCTACGAATCTGCACCGGCAGGTCGTTTCTGTAATCAACTGGGAGTTCAGGATAGTAAATGGGAATCATTGGATAAAGACCGCGAGAATGGTTGTATCCGTGATATAGCTCATGCCTACACCAAAGATGGTGGTCTTGCTGTTCTTTTCGGTAATATCGCCCAAGATGGATGCGTGGTTAAGACAGCTGGTGTTGACGAAAGCATTTGGCATTTTGTGGGTCCAGCAAAGGTGTTTGATTCACAGGAAGATGCCTGTGAAGGCATTTTGAATGGCTCAGTCCAAAAGGGTGATGTTGTGGTCATCACACATGAAGGTCCTAAAGGCGGTCCAGGAATGCAGGAAATGCTTTATCCAACCTCTTATATTAAGTCCATGCACATGGGTAAGGAGTGTGCTCTGATTACTGACGGCCGTTTTTCAGGTGGTACATCAGGTCTTTCGATAGGTCATATTTCTCCAGAGGCTGCTTCTGGAGGTAATATCGGAAAAATTCTAGATGGTGATATCATTGAAATAGATATTCCTAACCGTTCAATCAACGTACAATTATCCAAAGATGAACTGGATTCCCGTCCAATGCGCCCATTGCAGCGCAACCGTGTGGTCAGCAAATCGTTGCGAGCATATGCACAGAGTGTGAGTTCTGCAGACAAGGGCGGTGTGAGAATTATATAAAAGTAATTGATTATCATAAGAATAAATGGAAAAAACCAAGATAAGCGGTGCTGAGGCTTTGATGCGCTCACTTGAAAACGAGGGTGTGAAGACTTTGTTTGGATACCCCGGAGGAGCAATCATGCCTGTATATGATGCGTTATATGACCATAAAGAAACATTGAACCACATTCTTGTTCGTCACGAACAGGGTGCAGTTCATGCTGCCCAAGGATTTGCCCGTGTGAGCGGTAAGGTGGGGTGTGCTATAGTGACAAGTGGTCCAGGTGCAACCAATACGATAACAGGCATTGCAGACGCAATGATTGACTCAACTCCTATAGTTGTCATTTGTGGTCAGGTTGGTACTTCTCTGCTTGGAACTGACGCATTTCAAGAGGTGGATGTTGTCGGAATAACTCAACCGATTTCTAAATGGAGTTATCAGATACGTCGTGCAGAGGATGTGGCATGGGCTGTGTCGAGGGCATTTTTCATTGCAGGCAGTGGCAGGCCAGGTCCAGTGGTGCTCGATTTCACCAAGAACGCTCAGACAGACATGACGGAATATGAGCCCGTGAAAGTGAATTTCATTCGCTCATATCAGCCTAAGCAAAAATTGGATATGTCAGCCATTGAGAAAGCTGCGACGATGATCAATAACTCTGTAAAGCCTTTTGTTCTTGCTGGTCAAGGTATTGAATTAGGCAATGCACAAACTGAATTCCTCAGATTTGTTGAAAAAGCACAGCTTCCTGTTGGTTCCACGCTTCTTGGACTCTCTGTTTTACCTTCTGACCACCCATTGAATATGGGTATGCTCGGCATGCATGGCAATTTAGGTCCGAATGTCATGACCAATCAATGCGATTTGCTTATCGCTGTAGGAATGCGTTTTGATGACAGGGTGACAGGCAACTTGAAAACATACGCCAAACAAGCAAAAATCATACATTTCGATATCGACCCTTCTGAAATCAATAAAAATGTGAAGGTTGATCTTGCTGTATTGGGTGATTGCAAAGACACATTGGCCGCAGTCTGTGAAAAGCTGGATACGACTACTCACAAAAGTTGGATAGATGGCTTTAAACCATACGCTGAAAAAGAATACAATAAGGTAATTAATAAGTGTGTGAATCCCAAAGATGGTCCTTTGTTGATGGCTGAGGTTGTAAGGAAGGTTAGCGAAGCGAGTCATAATGAAGCAATACTTGTGACAGACGTAGGCCAGAATCAAATGTTTGGCTGCCGCTATTTCAAATACACAAA
>OMUD01000280.1 GCA_900314125.1 uncultured Prevotellaceae bacterium
TATCCTTCCTTCATTCTTCTTTCTATTTTTTATTTTGTAACTTTGCATAATTATTGCATAATATTGCTTTATCATAATTATTAATTATATAAATTCTAACCATTCATTATGAAAATCTCACGTATTGACCATCTGGGCATTGCTGTCCAGAGCATTGATGAGGTGCTCCCTTATTTTGAGAACACACTCGGACTCAAATGTTATGCTGTTGAAGAAGTTGAAGACCAAAAGGTGAAGACGGCTTTCCTTAAAGTTGGAGAGGTGAAACTCGAACTTCTTGAGCCAACAAGCCCAGAGAGCGCTGTTGCCAAATTCCTTGAGAAAGGTGGACGTGGAGTGCACCATGTGGCTTTCGCTGTGGAAGACGGTGTGGCTGAAGCTCTCGCACAGTGTGAGGAGCAGGGCATCCGTCTGATCGACAAGGCGCCAAGACCAGGAGCGGAGCAAATGATGATTGGATTCCTTCATCCAAAGTCCACGGTCGGGGTTCTTACCGAGCTTTGTGAACCGATGAAGAAATAATGGAAATTGCGAAATATGAGAATAGGTAAGGACCTGTTCCCATATTTCGTTTTTTTGATTTCTATTCTTTTCCCTTGTTTCCGAAGGTCGAAACGTTCAAGGGATGATGTTTTTTCGATTGAAAAACAACTAAATATAAACCATTTATAACTGCAAATAGCTGATATTCACTATGAGCAAACAAACAGAAAGAATACAGGAGCTGATTGAGCTCCGTAGCAAGGCACGCCTTGGAGGTGGTGAGAAAGCCATCGACAAGCAGCATGCAAGAGGTAAGTTTACAGCACGTGAACGCATTCAGATGCTTCTCGATGAGGGAAGTTTTGAGGAATTCGACATGTTCAAACTCCACAGATGCCATAACTTCGGCATGGAGAAGAAGCAATTCCTCGGTGACGGAGTCGTTGTTGGCTCTGGTACAATCAACGGACGCCTCGTTTATGTTTTCGCACAGGATTTCACCGTCAACGGTGGTTCACTTTCCGAAACTATGGCGCAAAAAATCTGCAAGGTCATGGATATGGCCATGAAGATGGGAGCACCGGTAATTGGTATCAACGACTCGGGTGGTGCTCGTATTCAGGAGGGTATCAACGCGCTCGCAGGATATGCTGAGATTTTCCAGCGCAATATTCTTGCATCTGGTGTGATCCCGCAGATTTCAGGTATCTTCGGTCCTTGCGCTGGCGGTGCTGTGTATTCACCTGCACTTACCGACTTCACTCTCATGATGGAGAACACTTCATATATGTTCCTTACCGGTCCTGCTGTAGTTAAGACTGTCACTGGAGAGGATGTGGATCAGGAGAGCCTCGGAGGAGCAAGTGTGCATTCCACTAAGTCGGGTGTCACTCATTTCACCGCGGCAACAGAGGAGGAAGCAATCGCCATGATTCAGCAGCTCCTTTCCTACATCCCGCAGAATAACCAGGAAACCACACCTATCGTGGAATGTACTGACCCGGTTGACCGCCTTGAGGATTCACTCAATGAGATCATTCCTGACAACCCTAACCAGGCATACGACATGTACCAGGTTATCGGTGCAATCACCGACAACGGAGAGTTCTTCGAGGTACAGCCTAACTTTGCACAGAATATCATCATCGGATTCGCTCGTTTCAATGGACGTTCTGTAGGTATCGTAGCTAACCAGCCTAACAAGTTTGCTGGTGTGCTCGACTGCAATGCCAGCCGAAAAGGTGCTAGGTTCGTACGCTTCTGCGATGCGTTCAACATCCCTATCGTTTCCCTCGTTGATGTCCCAGGATTCCTCCCAGGAACTGGACAGGAGTACAATGCAGTGATCCTGCACGGTGCTAAGCTCCTCTATGCCTACGGAGAGGCTACTGTGCCTAAGGTGACTATCACACTTAGAAAATCTTATGGTGGAAGCCATATCGTGATGAGTTGTAAGCAGCTCCGTGGCGACCTCAACTATGCTTGGCCATCTGCTGAAATCGCTGTGATGGGTGGTTCAGGAGCTGTGGCTGTGCTCTATGCTAAAGAAGCAAAAGCTAAGAAGGAAGCTGGTGAGGATGCTGCCGCATTTATCAAGGAGAAGGAGGATGAATACACAAAACTCTTCGCAAACCCTTATAATGCAGCTAAGTATGGTTATATTGATGATGTAATCGAACCGCGCAACACGCGTTTCCGCATTATCCGTGCTCTTGAGCAGCTCGCTACCAAGAGCCTCACTAACCCTGCTAAGAAACATGGTAATATTCCTCTCTAATTTTTTGAAAAATCTATTCAGAATGAAAAAAATAATCATTTCGGCTCTTGCTTTGGTGGCATCTGTCAGCCTATGGGCACAGGGAGCGCACGACTTCAAAATCACTGAAGTGTTTGTTGCTCCACAGAACCCTACGACTGGTTATCAGGAAGAGTACGGAGACGTGACGAGCTGGATTGAAATTGAAAACACGTCCTACACCACGCACGACATCCGTAACTGTTTCCTCACTACCGATCGTAAAGCGCTCGACGAAAATCTTTCTGCACCGGAACGTGAACAACTCATGTCGGTGATCCAGAAAGGAGATGAGAGAACCTTACTCAAGGGCAAGCAGAGAATCACTTTCTTTGCTGATGGAAACACCAACCGTGGTGTGCTCCACACGAACTTCAAAATTGAACAAACAGGAGAACCAATCTTTGTTGCTCTTTACGATGGAAACGCGGTCGATCTGCTCGACTCCATCAC
>OMUD01000278.1 GCA_900314125.1 uncultured Prevotellaceae bacterium
TGCTTCAGATACGACAAGTTCCAGTGAAATTCATCAGGAACAGGGTCGTAGCCATAGCCTCCCCACGGATTGCAACGCAGGATTCGCCAACAGGCCAGATAGAAGCCTTTCAGAGGACCATGCTTCTTGATGGCCTCAACGGCGTAGGCTGAACAGGTGGGACGGAAACGGCAGGAAGGGGGTGTCAATGGAGATATGCATTTGCGGTAGAAATAGATGGGCAAAAGCAATATCCACGACAATATCTTTCCAAGCAGGCGGAAAGGAAAAAGCAATATGGTCTTCAAGGTTTCCATCCACTGCGATTTATTCACCCGACAGACGCTCCGCTACCTTGCGCAACAGCTTCTGCACACTGCGTGCGATGCGCTGGCTGGTGCAAGGCTCATCAGAGATACAGATGAAGGCCAGGTAAATCTGCTTGCCATGCATCTGGGCAGACGACCACAGCACATCTTTATTCAGGCGGTAGGACTCACGGATCTGACGCTTCATGCGGTTGCGGTCAACGGCAAGGCGGAGCTTCTTCTTGGGAACACTCACCAACACCTGTACCGGAGGAAGCGACTGAGAGGGGTCGGCATCCTGAATCATGCATATAGCACGAAGCGGAAACACAGACATTGCCATGTTTCCGCCACTAAATAGTTGATCGATTAAGATTTTGCTATTGATTCGCTCAGATTTGCTGAACGTATGTCTCAAAGGGGTGTTTTCTTCCATGGGATGATAACTGTTCAAAGGTTATGGGAAAGAAGGAAGAGAACATGAGCCACGACTCTGGAAGCCGTGATTATTTCTTCTTCTTCGACTTGATTTCGCTCTTCTTGTGGTTCTTCAGGAAGTCCTCAATAATAGCGGGAACGGAACGAAGCTCTGGAGTCGGCTGCATGTCAACACGCAAACCAGCCTCACGGGCAGCCTCTATGGTTTTCTGACCCAAGCAGGCTATCGCCACATCATCTTGCTGGAAATCAGGGAAATTTTTCATCAAAGAGTGGATACCCTCAGGGCTGAAAAACACAAGCATGTTGTAGTCAAACTCCTCATCAGCGGTGAAGTCGTTGTGAACCGTATAGTACATCACGGCCTCATCATGCTGCAAGCCGGCAGCATCAAGCTTGTTCTTCATCTCATCGTTGTGGGCCGACGACTGAGGAACAAAATAGTTCTCATCTGCATGCTTCGCCATGATCTGAATCAGGTCGTCGATGTTACCTGTCTCAGGGAAGAACACCTTACGCTTGCGATACTGAACATATTTCTGAATGTAGAGAGCAACCTGCTCTGACTTGCAGAAATATTTCATGTCCGACTTAATCACAACACGGAGTTCCTTCACCAGATTGAAGAAATGGTCAATGCCATGTCGGGAGGTGAATACAATCGCGGTGTGTCCAGGGATAGACACCTTCTGCTGTCGGAAATCTTTTGCCGTCATCGGTTCTATCTTGATGAACGGTCTGAAAACCATCTCTAATCCATATTTTTCAGCCAATTCAAAATAAGGTGATTTCGCCGTTTGAGGCTTTGGCTGTGAAATAAGTATTTTAGGAGTCATTTCGATAATTTTATCCGGCGTTTGTCGGTCCTTAAGAAAACAATTATATAGTCAGAAAATGAACTGAATGTATCCCCCCGGCAGACTTCTGCATCCAGCATTTTCTATGTCCTATTTTGGATCTTCTGCCAGATAAAAAGGGCTGGTAACAATTCTACGGCGCAAAAGTACAAAAAAATTAGCAGAATACCATAATTCTTTGCCTTAAAGTTGATAATTAGCTTGTAAAATATGGAAATTTCGTACACAATGAACAAAAATGACAAGCAAAAAGTCAAAACCCAACCGTCAACCGACACAAACAGCTCTATCATCGAGAAGGGGTACAACAAGAAGGAAAAAGCGGCGGTGATGAAGAAAAAAGAACTTATCCAACGCATGTTCTGATCGGGCCGGAAAAACACCCAGTTGATCATCACATAAAGAAATGCCTTGAACAACACAAACAGCAGTGTGCCGCCAAGAACCTGCATCGACAGCACCAGGCCTTCCGTGTCGTAAACACTGCTCGATGCGTCAAGACCGAACAGCGAGGGGTGAAGGTTGGCAAGACCTGCCACAATCAGTCCGACACTCGAACAGGTCACAAGCAGAAGGATGCCGATCACGTAGGATTTGTTCGCTACCGTCTGTGGACGGCTGAAGAAAAAGCGCTCCTCTTTCGAGAAATAGTCGCGAAGGCGGTAGAGCAGGTATTGACGGTCTTTGTATATCATCACAAACATCACGGCCGTCAGGATGAACAAATTCACCGCAATCCAAGAGCTGTAGGCCAATGCCTGAGAGCGGACCACGCCCTCCACAACCTCACGCACGCTGTCTGCGGGCTGTGTCGGAGACACGGCCCGCAGACTGTCGGCTAATGCGGTGAGGCTGTCTGGCATGATAAGAGGGGTTGAAAGTATTAAAACTGATTATTTGATACCGAAGGCTTTTCGGATAAGGTCCACGCTGTCGAGTTTCTCCCATGTGAAAAGCTCCACCTCCATGTCCTTATCACCATAATAGTGGTTCTTGAAATGTTTCAGCACCTTGCGGGGCTGCTGACCCATGTGCCCGTATGCGGCAGTCTCCTCATAAATCGGATTGCGCAATTTCAGACGCTCTTCAATGGCTTTCGGACGAAGGTCGAACAAAGTCTGCACCTTACTGGCAATCTCGCCGTCGCTCAGTGAAACATGGCTTTTGCCGTATGTATTGACATAGATGCTCACCGGCTTTGCCACACCAATGGCATAGCTCACCTGAACCAACATCTCATCCGCCACACCGGCAGCAACCATGTTCTTGGCGATGTGACGGGCGGCGTAAGCGGCAGAACGGTCAACTTTCGAAGGGTCTTTGCCACTGAATGCACCACCGCCATGAGCACCCTTTCCACCGTAGGTGTCAACAATAATCTTACGTCCTGTCAGTCCTGTGTCGCCGTGAGGACCGCCAATCACAAACTTGCCCGTAGGATTCACATGATAGGTGATGTCACCCTTGAACAAAGCACGGATGGAAGCGTCTTTGATCTCACTGATCACACGCGGTATCAGGATGTGCTCCACGTCGTGTTTGATTTGAGAGAGCATCTGGTCGTCAGCCTCTTCCTGACTCAACGTGTCGGAAGGCTGGATAAAATCATCATGCTGGGTGGAGACCACGATGGTGTCGATGCGCTCAGGACGGCCGTCATCACTGTATTTCACCGTCACCTGACTCTTGGAATCAGGGCGGAGATAGGTCATCTGAACACCTTCACGACGGATGGAGGCAAGCGTGCGGAGGATATGATGGCTCAAGTCGAGTGCCAGCGGCATGTAGTTCTCGGTCTCATTCGTGGCGTAACCGAACATCATGCCCTGGTCGCCGGCGCCCTGATCTTCTGGATTCGCACGCTCCACGCCCTGGTTGATGTCTTGGCTCTGCTCATGAATGGCGGAGAACACACCGCAGCTCTTGGAGTCGAACTGATATTCGGCTTTAGTGTAGCCTATGCGACCTATCGTCTCACGTGCCACTTCCTGCAAGTCGATATAAGCCTCCGACTTCACCTCGCCGGCAAGTACCACCTGTCCGGTTGTCACCAAGGTCTCACATGCCACCTTCGACTGGCTGTCGTAAGCCAGAAGGTTGTCGAGCACGGCGTCGGAAATCTGGTCAGCCACTTTGTCGGGATGACCTTCACTTACGGATTCTGATGTAAATAAATAACCCATACTTTCAATTTTAATGTTGTTAAAAAAGTGTGGGGACGAATGGGGAGATGCATTGACACATTTTTATTGCCGGAAGTCACAACGACTTGTCAATAAAAGATTATGTCGTTTTAGCATTTTTTTGTGTGGTTGCAAGCAGCCCAAATCTGTCCACATGAATAAAAAAAATAAATAAAATCGCGGATTTCTCAAATCCGGTGCAAAGTTACGAAAAAATGAGAGAAAAGCCAAATATATTTT
>OMUD01000275.1 GCA_900314125.1 uncultured Prevotellaceae bacterium
ATCACCATCAGCAGCAATGCAGCCGCAAAAATTGATTTCAAAAACTTTCCCATATATTCTGTTTTTTAGAGTTACATCTGCAAATATCGCATGGAGTTGTCCCAATTCATGGGACAGGTTGAAAAAAATGGCACACATTGCACCGAAATGGTCGCCCACATTACTACGAAATATGCATCTCGCAACATGGAGGGATGACGGTTTTCTGACTATCCTATTAACTATCATTCGGCAGCTTGGACTGCTTGATGCTTTTGCCCTCATGCTCAAAGAAAATCACATCTACAACATCCGAAGGACGCAACGCCCAGAAAGTAGCTTGAATGCTACGGTTCCGTTTTGAAGTGTGAAGACCATATTTATCACTTTTATCTCTTTGAGAAAAATCAAACACATCCGTCCAGTTGTCAGCAATCTCTTGCTGCAGTTCCAAAGGATAATCAAAGAAATCAAGCATTTTGCCAGCCAGTTTATCCTGCTGCTCCATCTTTTTCCATATCCTCTTAAAATCCTTGACCGGTGTGAAATTCAACGGACTGTGCCACATGCTGAAATCAGACAGCAGAACCTGCTCAGAGGGCAGTTCGATCTCCATAAACACAGATTTTCCTTGGGGTATATCCCAACAACTCAGTGTTGGTTTCCTCTTTTTCCGTGAGTGATACTGATACCATGCCCACATCGGAAACTCAATATTTGACAGAGGAGGCTCACCTATTCGCTCTCGCATCTGTTGCGCCATCCATCGATAGCAATACATAAAATTCTCATTGTCGCCCATTGTGGGTTTTGAGCAGTAGGTGATTCCTTCGCGCATCATCTGATCGTAGATTTCAATCCCTTGAAACGTCCAAAGTTGCATATTCACAAGTTACAATATTCGTTCAAACGAATTCATTCAAAATTCCTTATTCTTGTTTTTTGTGATTTTGCAAATATCGCATGGAGTTGTCCCAATTCATGGGACATGCTGAAAAAATTTTCACCTTTTCCCAGAAATCATTGTGCAACGAAATGGCTTACAATGGTCCGAAATAAGCAATTACAATGATTCTGGTGTATCTTCACACACACAATTCTCCTGATCACTAGCAGAATGTGTCAGCTTCTTAAATATATCAATGAATGAATTTTTATTATAAAAAAAATATTCATCTTCTTTCAATTTATCTGCAATAATTGTAAGGCCATAATTAATATATTCTTCCATTGTCGTCATCAGCAAAGCTACCGTTTCATTTATAGTCTTTTTTCCTTTATCCAATGCTATCCAATCAATTTCCGGAGTTCGAGCAACAAGTGCAACAAAAATATATTCTTTCAATCTTGGATAAGCACGTCGTCCTTTCCTTGAATCGAGATTACCCCAATACTGTATGGGCTGTCCCAAATCCTTAATGTCAGCATATTCATCAAGAGGGGTCTTCATATTGCTATATAAACCAATAAAAAATGCCATAATAAGAGGTTCATAGCCTGCGCCAAGGATTTTGCCTTTAGCTTCAGAAGCCTCATTGGTTCCTTTTCCGAAATCTGATATAACCTTGATAACTTCCTCTTCAAAATGCTTTTCATAAGACGGTGATTTCCTTGCCCAAACGTCAAAAATTCGAGTAAATGAATCTTGATTAAAGTTTTTATCATTTTGTGTCATAATCAATCAATTTAAATAGGTTCAACTGTTGTTTGGATTGTTGAGAGATCTTTGTCATCAAATGGACGTTTCTTCTCTATACGATATTTTTTTGCATCAATATCATGAAGTCGTTTTATATCCAACTTTGAATTTCCGTCTGCATCTTCTATCAAAAAACTTTTGGTTACGATTATAGTCTGTTTGTTAATGCCTGCAATAACACCAAAAAAATCACTTTCCTTTGCTGCTGTGAAAGAAGAAGTTGGCGCATCAAATATTAATGGATAATCATTTTCATGCTTTATTGTTGTTAGTTTTGCAACAGCAAAAAGCAAAGACATGTACATCGTAGTTTTAAGAGCAGTATTAGGGTTGTATATTCGAGTTCCATCAGTGTCTTCAAGAATGATTTCTGCACTATTGTCTTGCTTTTCAACAATTCGAGCATAACCCATAAAACCACCTTTATTCAAAAGAGACAAATACTCATTTGCAGCAGCTTCAAGTTGATTGAGAAACTCTCTTTTATTTCGACGTTTTGCACTTGTAAAAGCATCAAGAATCCGTCTTATTGCCTGGCTACTTCTACCATACATAGCAGCAGATGATTCTTCTGATATTTTCGAATACCCTTCATGATATTCTTCTAATTTTTTCTTATGACTTTCAATCTTTGCTTTCAGATTTTCCGATTCACGCTCAGCATCCACTCTCCCTTTCCACCATTCTGATATGTTTTGGTAGGCAGAAATCAATTGATCTTCAGTCATCCCTTCTGTCTGAGCCAGAATTTGCCTCTTTCGTTCCTCATCTCTTTCTATATTAGAAGAATATCTCTCAACATCTCCTTGTTTTTTCAAGTTGTCACGAATGGCTTTATCAATGAAACCATTTAATCTTGTTAAGAAATTCATATTATTATGCAAAACAGAATATCTATCTATCAATTCCTTGATGAAAGAATTCTTGAATAATAGCTCAACATCATCATCCTCTTCTTCCTCCTCTTTCTGAGAAGCCAGAAACTGTTCCAAACGAGCTTTCATGAAATTGTATGGATCCGACCCTTTTGGAGCGGGTCGATTACAGACTTTACAGTATTCATCATCCAGCATCTCCCGCATCGTGTTTTCATCTGGAACATTAATTGCAAGAGGAACCTTTCCTTCATTGAGCTCTTTTTGAATCCGAGCAACTATTTTCTTCTTTCCGACTTCTTGATCATATTTACTTTGTTGACGTCTTTGTTCCTGGTCTAGTTTTCCAACAAACTCACGATATTCATTGGCAATAGGTTCAAAACCCATTAAAATCCACATCTCATCTAATAAGCGGAAAGTATAATTCTCATTGATACTTCTCTGAATTTGATCTTTTGCAGCCTTAAGAGTTTCCAACCTTCCATTTAAATCCACCAAGTCTTTTGAAGCCTCCTTATTCTTTTCAAGCTCTTCCAAAAGCCTTTGAAAATTGACAGCATCCGTCAACTTTTGTTTTAATTCCATTTCAAAAGTTCCAATAAGCTTTTCTTCTTCTATAATTTTACTACGAAGTTGCTGCGCGACCTTAGTATTCTTTTTATCAGCTTTGATCGCATTATCTGTTGCCAACTCAGCCATTCTTTTTGATTCTGTTAAAAATAGCAGATATGGGTCAAAATTTCTAATTTGGCTGAATGTCTCAACAAGGTAGCTCATTGCCTCTTCTTTATTAAAAATATTAAGTTCATGTTCTCCTTTAAACAAACAATACTTACGAATAGAAGAGGCAAAATCTCTATCGAACAGTCTAATGGCTTGATCCCCTTCTCTAACTTCCTTCTCTACCCCATTTTGAATGTATATTTCATGAGAGTAATTGGAAGTTGAAATCTCCCCACTAAGACTTTTTGTGAATTTGAATGATTTTTGAACAGTCCGTTCATTGCCATCACTCATATAAGTCATAGATACTTTCACACAATCTGATTCTGATTCCAATAGCTCAGAACTTCTTTTCTTCGAAATGTATTTGCTATCTACTTTTGGCATATTACCAACAGTATCAAAAAGCCATTCCAAAGCCTCGTAAAAGGTTGTTTTTCCATCACCATTTGCACCAATAATCAAAGTTAAGCCGTTACCGATATTTAAAGAGTTTTTTCGATAATAGCTACGGAAATTTTCTATTGTTATATTCTTGATAATCATACCAGTAAATTATTATTTAGGTAAGTGAATACAGTCTTATAAACTCTTTTTATTTCAGAGAGATCGTCAGAGCCATTTAACTCTTTGATTATCTTTGCTACAGCCATGACGATTACATTGTCTGAATTTAATGCATCATTAAGACATTCGTAATCATTAGGGTCATAGTCGTAATTTTCTATTAACTTGGGGTCATTTAAGACCATACGCAACATTTTGTCTTTCTGTGTCATACTATATGATTATTATTATACAAATTCAACCCATAATGTTCCATGACAGATTTAAGTTCCAATTGTGAGTAAGATGGATTATCTGATAACATGGAAAAATTATTAACTCTCAATAATTCTCCTTTTAGTAGAAATTGTTCCAATTTGTAACTATTAGATGATACGCTTACTTCTGGAACTACCACTAAATCATGAATCTCAGCCATATATTTGTCTGGATGCGTCCTTAATATACGTCCCCTACGTTGAATAAATTGACGAGGATTTCCTGTACTAGCACAAAAAATGGCAAGTTCGCTTCTAGGAACATCAACTCCTTCATCTAAACATTTCATTGACGTGAGGACTTGGAGACGACCTTTAGAAAAATCATCAAGTATCGCATCTCTGTTTTTCTGTCCTGAAACAAATTTTTTTACAGTAATATATTTGTCCAATCTCATAACTTCTTCCGTATAAATATCAATCAAGTGTTCAGAGACTTCATCATCAGGAATTTGTTCTGATTTGTCAAAAAGATCTAAATCATAGATGTTATCTGGTTTATTCCCTTCAGGCACATAAATGAGTGAATATTTTAGATTTCCTTTCCTCTTATATCGCTCTTCTATAATCTTTTTGAAGGCACTAAGTTTATTAAACGCTTTATGTATTATACGTTTGCGTGCCAAAAGCAATCCCATCAATATTTCGTCTTTCTTGTCAAATTCTCCAGTATTGCAATTGAAATATCTGGAAATCTTTTCAGACAACTCAATATAGTTAGCCATCTCAACATCGTTAAGTTTAACAAGATGCGGATAATAAAAGTATTTACATAGTACTCCATTCCGAATAGCCTCCTCCATTGAATACTCAAAAGTAAATTTTGTTTCAGCACCAAAGAACTTATATATTCTATTATTGGTTTCTTCATCGAATTGTCTTTCCGGAGTAGCTGACAAACCTATTCGCCTTAAATAATTAATTGCCCCGAGCTTTTTTAGTATAGAAGGAGCGCCCATGTTATGTGCTTCATCTGCTATAAAGAGTACTTTTGTCCGTTCAAAGCCATTTAGTATTTCAAAGACTTTATCCCTTGAAAACGAAGCATATGTTGAGATAATAATAAAATTCTGTGTAGGCTCATTT
>OMUD01000272.1 GCA_900314125.1 uncultured Prevotellaceae bacterium
CCAACGACCAAAGGAAAATTCATTTCGGGAGTGTGGCAAAAAAACTCTATGCCGATTTGAACCCAGCAACCCACAAAAAGGAGGGTTATGACTTCGGCATGGACGTGATTTATAGCCATTCTGGTGATACCAAAACCTTTGAAGGCTATTATGATGAAAACGACGTCCTTCAGCCAGCAACTTGTGACTACACTTATAGCAATGGTGTCGGTACTTTCTCTTGTCGTAATGTCAGAAGGGGTAATGCTGCAGTGAACCTTCTGGATAATCTGAAAGGAAACCTTGGCGACTATGAGAACTTTGTTATCCGTACGCTGAGTGTAACTACTCCAAGAGAGGGACAGAAAGTGAAAATCAGGACCTATCATAGCGATCCTGTAGAATCTGCCCCACAGGCAGCTCGTTTTGCCCTTCAGTTCTGTGATGAGAATAATAACGTGATTCGTCAGGCTATTATCTACAGCAACGATGTGAAGGTTATTCCGTTGCATGAGTTCTTCTCCCCCGATCAGATTTCAAATATCGAGTCGGTCTGGATCTCAACTTGTGGTGGCGATCCATTCCTCGATGCAGATGTGCAGATTGCAGAGGCTTATTTCATCTCTGCCTACAACATGAACGAAGAGAGCTATTTCAAGGATATGGATGGCAACTACATCGGTAACGCTTACGTCCACCCAAGCTACTTCATCTGCAGCAACAACGTAACTTTGGATGAGGCTACCGGTGTGATCACTGTTGGTGATTACCAGTCTGCAAATCTGGATGCTTCCATGTTTAATGCTGCAAATTGTGATTATTTCATCGGTAAAAGCAAGGACACTGTTTATGGTAATGGTAATATTTCTGCAGATCAATATGCTGACTTATCAGACTACGACCGTTTGACAGTTGTTGCAGAAGAAGGTACCCCACGTTTTTTCTTCAGTACGAAAGAAGTAAAATACGGAGAATCAACATTAATTACTAAAAAAGGTGACAATACTTATGTTGTAGATTTGAAGGCTGTTAAAGATGATAATAATGGCTCCGTACAATTAAATGCAATTAAAGGAAATGCATGGGATCAGAACGTAACCGTTTCTTCAATGGTGGTCGAGAAATTTAATGCTCTTGAAGGCCCGGCGAAACTCCAGCTGAGTGTGCCGTTCTCAGGCTTTGACATGACAGACATCACCGTTGTCACTTTCGATAATGAAGAGGATGGAGATGTCATCTATCGTAATGTCTATGGACACATGGATTATGATAAGTTGGGAAGAGTGGATAAAGGCGGAACATCTGACATCGACTTGGCTAACGAAAATATAAACGCCCATGATGTCCGTACCCTTTACAACAGCCGTTACAATGCCGACTTCCAAGTGGATCAGGCAAATTCATCGTATGCCGATAAAATCAACAACATCTATTGGGAAACCAACTACAGTGGCACCACCAATCCAATCGGTCCCATGACTGTCAACGACATCTGCTTCACCAAGAACCATGTGGTGGTGCGCAATGGCGGAAACCACACACTGCTCTCTAAGGCCCTTTATCATGAGTATGGTGCAGACGGCAATATAGCCAACGAGAAACCTATCTTTTATAATGAGGACTTTGTAGAAATAGGCACAACTGTTTCTGGAAATGCTGCTACTTTGTTTGGATGTGGTACACATATGCAAGACGCCAACTATGCCGACCTTTCAAAATATTATAAGATGCAGATTAAGGGCACAGCTGGAACAGAGTTGCGAATAATTGCAAATTTAAATAATGGCGCAAAATTAGAAAAGATGGTTCGTCTTGATTCCAAAGGACTGGCCAATCTTGACATTAAAGAAATTGTTAAAGCTGAAGGTTTCTTTCATCTGAATGGTATCAAGTGTCCATGGGGATTCACCGGAACTGCAAAACTCGACTACATCAAGCTCTATGCCGATGAGGATGGTGTCGTAGAACTCAATGAGGACCTCTTCCACACTTGGAACCGCGCTGTCAACGGAACTGTAACCCGTCTGGAGGCTTTCGGTGGAAAAAAACAATATCTGCATAATAAATTCGGACAGGAAGTTACTGGAGATGGAGTGTCTATCTTCGGCCATGCTTACACATTCTACAAAGAAGACTATGCTGAGCTTACTGGTTACAAGAAAGTTAAGGTGACCGGTACTCCTGGACTTATTGTTCGTATTGTTTACAATGTGTCTCAGAATGAAGAGGGTGAAAATCGTTGTATTTACAAAGACAATCGCCTCACTCTCGGTTCAGATGGTACAGCAGAGATGGACATCCGTGACTTCGTGTATTTCCATTTGAACGGTATCAAAACATACGGAACTGGTACAGTTTCCAAGGTTGAGCTGATTTCTGATGAGCGTGTGGACTATGTGCTCGAAGGCAACGGAACCCTCAGCACCACTGATGACGAGGCCAAGGCTTACGCTGATGGTGGTAAGAACGGTAATATCGGAACCAACGCCATGGCTGCCCTCAACGATGTGGGTGCACGCGTGATCGACGCTCGTCCACGTGTGAGCATCTCAAGAACCGACCTCGCTTACCCTGCCAACCCGAACTGCTTGATCATCATGCGTGAGAACCTCTCCAAGCAGCAGGATCACCGCAAACAGTTCAACACCCCAAGCAAGGACGGTTACCCTGCCAACATGATGACTTTCGACGGTCTGACAAGAGACGACTATAAGATTGGTGAGACCAAGGTGGACTTCCTCCGCCTCTTCGATGGCTATCCGTTCTCCGCACCTCGGACTTTCACTGCTGTGCGCGGGGCTTATCTCCAACGTAAGACAACAGCAAATGTCATCGGAACCCTGATCCTTCCGTTTGATTGCAACGTGAATGGTGATGGAAAGGTGGGTGCATACAACACCACTACGGCTGAATACGCTGAATTTGACACTGAGAAGCAGGGCATCCTGGAGAATGTGGATATCAATAAAGGTGACCACGTGCTGCTCTTCGAGAAGATTTCAGATAGCGCAAAGGCTTATCACCCTTATCTCTATGTGGCTAAAGAAACCAAAGATGATAGTAGGTTCTATTCTTGGGGAGAAACAACTATCACGCAAACCCCTGAATGTGGCAGTGCAGACGCTCCGGCGGAATACATGACTAATGAGCGTGAGGCTGGCGAGGAAGACCGTCACTATCTCCGTGGATTCATGGAATCTACCCACGTGGAGAATGTCTATGCCTACACGGGTGCCGGCAATCTGATTGCTGCCACGAATGCCACGATGAACCCATTCCGTGTGCTCATTCAGGCTCCTAAGAATATTTCCGAAGACCGTGCGGCTCAAGCAACGTCTGCTCCTGTGAAAGTGGTGCTCGCATCCGCATTCGATGATGCTGACGTAACTGCCATCGAGTCTGTGGAAACACTTGATCCAGAGCGCAACGTGGATGTATTCAGTGTGAACGGTGCACTCGTAAAGAAAAACGTGAAAGCTGCCGACGCTCTCCAGTCACTTCCTAAGGGAGTTTACGTAGTCGGTGGTAAGAAGATTGTTAAAT
>OMUD01000271.1 GCA_900314125.1 uncultured Prevotellaceae bacterium
AAGTTAGAGAGTGCCATACAAAATAAGGAACAGCACAAGGAAAAACTGGAAGGCAGTATATCCCAGCTGGAAGATTATGCTGCGGCATTGGACATCAAGGAGGAAGACCTCATTGTACCAACCTTGAAGACAGACCCACTCGTAAAAGATGCTTGGGATGCCATAAAAGAAGAATTGGGTAAGCCTATCCCAGCCTTCGGACAGAAAGAATGGAGAGAGGAACGGCGGAAAGCGATAAAGGTCATCCTTTCCGAAATGCAGACCGCACTCATGCAGGCCAAGGAAGTCCAGAAGGGAGATATACTGAAACTGGGGAAAGCACTCTATAACAAAGCTATGCAAAATGTAAGAACCATTATCGAGCAGAACAAGCAGCTGCTAAAAGAGAATGGCCGATTGACTGAAGAGAACGATGTCCTCAGAAAGCGGATTGCCTCGATGGATGAGAATGCCATCACCCGGCTTCGGGAGAAGAAGAATGCAGAAATCAAGGAACTGCAGGGGCGACTGGACAAAGCCGAGTCTGAGGCTGTCCGTTCTGGCAACAAGGCATATAGTGAGCATCAGCGGGCCGAAACTGCAGAGAACCAAGTCCGGGAAATGCTTGCCATACCAGAAATCAAAGAACTATGGGAGAACATTCAGCAGAACAAGAAAGCTTTCTTGAAGCAGATTGACAAATGGATTGAGGATGGCGTTACTGCCATCAAAGAATATGCAGAAGGCAAAGACAATGACTTCCAACCAGAAGCTGGCGATGCTGTTGCATGGGGTATCATTGCAGAGGCATTCAAGTATGGCCTTAACCCAACAGACGAAAAGCAACGCAGGATGGCAACAGGCTATCTGCTAGAGAAAGTGTCGTGGACTGGCATCGCATCAGAATTCAAAAGAGATCTTACCGCTGCCCGAACCAGACAACTCTGTGACGCGATGACGGTTACCAAAGATTTGATGGCGAATCTACTCCTCTCTGCTGGCGGTAGGAGTGGCATTAGTACAGGTGGGGGTGGTTCCAACGGTGAACTTACCAACTGGGACGGTACGAAGAAAAAGACTGGTTGGGGAATATGATAAATTGGGCCAATAATGAATTCCTTTATCAAATCTAAATTCAATTATTCATCATCTTTAGGGTATTTGTAAGGTACTTGTTCCTATGATGCATTTGTTTTATCTTTGCATCATCATTATAAAAGATGACACAAATAATATGATTCAGGTTAATTATTTCAACGGTTCTTATAGCAGAGCCAACAAGGTAAGTCCAAAGGATTTTGGGCAAGTGGGTAAAGCCATTATTATGGCAAGTAATGAGGGATGGCCTTATCAAGGCAAGCCTGATGATATGGCGAGAGACGCAATCTGTCATATCAATGGGAAACTGGGCTTCGAGATAGGAGCTTTTCCTGTAGTTCTTGACAGCAAGAGCGGAACAGATGTTGAAGGCAAAGTCTATACAACAGAAGTCGTATTCCAAGCTGTATTCTAAACTCAACAGAGAAGGTGTAGCCGTGAAATCTACACCTTCTCGGTCTATTCATATACTTGCTGTAGTAAATCTTTTGCGTATTGGTTACCCTGTGCTGCCGCTTTTTGCCACCAGTATTTGGCTTGTTCTATGTCTTGGGGAATGATTATTTTATCATATTCATAATCAATATCTGTGTCACTTATTGACTCAAATTTTGGCTCTATGTCGTAATCCAAATGTGACTTGTTTCCTATTTTGTTACTTCAACTGGTGGCTGTGAATGTACGCCTTGACGGCACGTTGCACTTCTGCCCTTTTAGTTTCGTCGGGTACCAGTTTGTAGATGGGGATAAGGTGGTCTTCCTGCAACCAGGCAAGCGACAGATAGGTTTTGTCTTCGCATGACTTGTTCCACCAGTTGGCTATGGCAGCGGATGATTCTTCAGCAGACAATGGAAAACGAGCTAAGGTTGCCGAAAGCTGTTGTGTAGCCCCACCATGAAATTGGCAGGAGATTGCACCACCTTTGGTGGCCTTGCGGTCGGTGATGCCCCAGAAGATAGGGTGATAGACTTCGTTCATGCGGCGGAACATACTTGCCGTGAATCGGTCAGCATTGCGGGTATTGGCTTTCAGTCCAGAGCGGTAGAGCGATAGGATGTTCACTCCCATGTCAGCCTTCTTCAGCACGTGGGTGCCGAAGCGTTCCACGATGCGCTCAGCACTCTCCTCGGCAAGTGCCTTTTTGAATTCGTCAGTCAGCATTTGCTCCAACTGAGTTTTGGATGGACTTATGGGCATGTTGAGACTGTGCCTATAGACGATATAGCGGTCCATATACATCAAGAATGAATAGTTATCGCCACGTTCCGATGCATCTTTGAACAGCGGATTTTCCGTGAATGTTCTGGCAAAATAGACATCGCCAGCTTCGCCCTCCAACGCAAATCCCAATTCCTTGCGAAGTCCATTGAGGAATCCCCATGCATTGTCAACTCCGCTCACCGTAGTTCCCGTACTGCTAAATGCAGCAAACTTCGTTTGGTTGCTCTCGTCGAACTTGCTGAGGTCAATCACATTCTCCCGCAGACAGTCGTTGCTGAGAAAGGCTCCCGTCACATCATAACCCGACCCCAGATAGGTCTTGTCCTTCAGTGGAGTGTCGGCAATTAGGCTGGTTGCTGAGGCTTCCTCTGGTATGGGAATTTCATCTGAGAGGGAAAGCCTACTTTCGTCAATGATAAGTACGACCACCATGTCGCCATCCTCTTCATTAGCGATGACCTCGTTGCCAAGTTTTGCACCGATGACGTGGATATCATTACCCCCATACATCTGTTCCCCATAGCTGTTGTCGGTAGTTTCAAAAGCGAATGTCAGAAGTGCCGTTTTCCCATCGACTGTAATGGTCATCGTGGAAGTTCCCGTTCCGGTATGCTTGTCATCATTGTAGTTGATATTCCGCTCGTCGGGCAGGTCTGCATTGAACTTAATATATGTTATCCCGTCCTCTGTCAGTCTTGTTGTCGAAACGTATTGCTTCGACAGGTTGCCATAGATTCTCAGTGAACTGAACATGTCGGTCTGACTGCCAAGGTCGTTGCCATCTGCATCTGTCAGCACCAATTTCACTCCGTTGAATATGACCGACCGGTGGGCTGGTTGGTATTCTTGTCTTACTTCTTCATCGTCGCTGCTGCAAGAGGCAAGGGAGAGCAATGCAGTGCACATCACAAAGATGTTTCTCCAAGTTTTCATTGTTTTCATTTCTATCTGTTCTGTTGCTAATATTTCTACTATTAGAAACGCTGTGAAGCAGGAAATCCTGCATCGTTGTGCGTTAAATGTTCTTAATCATAGGGCATAAAGAAAGCTTGAACACCCCATTATCTTTTCCTCGTGGCTGTAGGAAGTGCCATAATTGTCAGATAAGTTTCGTCCACGCTATAACGTGAACGCTCACCTTATCCATTCTCTGACAATTATTCCTTGAAACTTCCTACATTTCGAGGTCCTTGAATGAGATAGCGAACGCCATTTCTCTTGCCCATAATGTCTTTGGAAACCGCTGTAATGCGAAATCCTTTTGCAAAGGTACAACAAATTACTGAAAAGTGGCATACTAATGCCCTACCTTTTATATATTATTTGCAGAAAGAATAAGTTTGTCGAACCCGCCAACGAATCGCCTTTGACCGTCTCAGACCGTGCGGTTTATTTGGCTAAAAATAGTTAATATTGGTGTAAGTGTTTGATAATTAGTTACGAACAAAGTTTTCAACGAGGATGAGTATTAAATAAGGTGGCACATTGCCACCTTATTTGCTATGT
>OMUD01000268.1 GCA_900314125.1 uncultured Prevotellaceae bacterium
TGCAGTACGAGCCGAAGAAGATGGTGCGCAGCCTCGAAATCTGGGCCAAGCAGTCAGTGAAGGAGGGAAAAATCTCTCTCGAAGAAGGCAAGGAATTCCTCTCCACCTACCGTTCAGGCCTCTATGGCTACACCTATCTGGAGTGACTCACTTAGCTTTATTCACCCATTCTTTTCTAACAATCCGTTGACCGCCCGAAAGCGTTTGGACTGTGATGACAACTCCTTTCGGAAAGGATTGCGGATCCAGTTTTCTGCCGCTGAGGTCATAATAGTCGGTACGGATGATTTCATTTGCCGCTCCTTCGATGGATTGAATGGCTGTAGGGGCATCATTGAAGTAGATGGTACCATTCTTTATCTGGATATATATGCAGTTGAGATAATCTCCCCCCACCATGTCAGGAAGTTGCCAATCGTCATAACCTTTCTCTTTAAATACTAAGCGCAGGCAGTAATAACCATCTGGAATGCCTGTTGGCATCTTGCATTTCACCTCGCCATATTCTTTTAACCCGTTCCAAGGTTTATATAATATGGTATGGGCTGGGTCGGGTACAGTCACATCATTCAGATATTTACCATCAGGGCTGAACAAACCTATGCCAAGAGTAAAGGTGTGTTGATATGCGCAATAATTATAGAATGAACTGATTTCGATGTAAAATGGGCTGCTTGTTTTCACTTCGGAATTCGATGCCACAGGACTATCCATCACATACATCCGATATTGATGAGGTGTTTTGTCTTGTCCTGTTCTGTCTGGCTCAATGCCGATGACGATGCTTTGGTCTTCTGAGAAGGCGTATTTGTAGCAATCCATGATGTTTATGGCATAGTAGCCATCGTAGCTGCCATTCCATCCCCAGTTCACATGCACCAGTCCATTGGAGTCGTAGCCGTCAATCACAAAAGAGTGTCCTGCCGCATCCATGTCGTCTCCTTTTGATGAGGCTGCCGAAAACTGGAATGGTCTGAGGGCATTTAATTCTGAATATATCAAGTTGTTCCATTCTTCTTGATTCGAAAAGCAGTTACGACGGCGGATGTCTATGCTGCTGGCTTTATAACCAAAATTGGTGTATAAGGCCTTCATGACATAGTCATCGTAGGTGCCACTGCCGCTGGAGCTGTATTTCATCCTTGTGGCCACACCGCAGTCATAGCATAGTTTGGCTACCATCTGGCCGGTTGGCTTCTTGCCGTCGAGAATGGCGTATCTGTCTTTGAGAATACTCCAATTATAGGTGCTTTGAGAGAAATCTACGGAAATCACACCTGCCACATCTGTGGAGTAACTCACGTCGCCCATGCCTCTCTCTGGCCATTTGTGGTAATACATGATCTGTGCCATGGCGGTGGCTATACATCCAACGGCGGAGTTGTATCCGCCATCCATTGGACATAGCAGGTTGTAAGGTGTGCCCTGACCCCATTGACAGGTGAGCAGCGGGCCAATCACTGGCGTGCCAGTCGTCTCTCCATTGGATTTTTGAGGTGCGTTGACTTTGCCTTCCTGAAGGTCTTTCACGAATGCAGACAGACTCTCGAGATAAAGCGACAAAGCGGGAGGCATTTTTCCTTGGGTGGGAAATGCTGTGCAGTCAGAATAAGCAAGCACGTCGGGGAGGGCGTCGTCGCCTGAGATAACCGCAAATCCTTCTCCGTCTTCAGAATTGAAAATATGAAATGGAGCGGATCCAGTGGCGTTTCTGGTTTTTGTGAGATTGGTTTCCACTTCAACCGCATCAGTTGGTATGGATTTCAGTTGCTTGAATACCTTGGTGGCGATTGCTCTTGCTTTTGCCTTATTGATTGGAGAACCAAAGGCTGTGCTGGAAAACAAGAGACTGATAAGTAAGATGCAGCTTTGTTTTATTACTGGGCTCATTGTATGTGGAATAAATAACGGCGGATGCAAAAATCCACATTTGCATCCGCCGTCAGGTATGGATTTTAAATTATAGAGTGAAGTCGGTCAAATACCAATTCAGTTTTTTTGTGTTTCTGCCAATGTTTTTGACCTGTGGTTTGAACGGTCGGTTTGGCAAACCTTTTGCATGCCTTGATTTTACGCCATCACCACCTGCTTCACCAGTGATTGTGAATGTCTCCTCACCATAGCCATAGCCATCTTTGTCATCGTAGTAATATACTGCGAAAGTGAAGGTGTTGGTTGAAGGATCAAAGGAGGATGAACCCATCTCATAATCGGACAGGTCGCAGACACGGATCATGCCGGTGCTGGTGGTGGCTCCTGTTTCCTGATCTGGTAGCACATACACACCACCGTCTTTAAAGATGAAGATGAAATCCACCTTATTACCCCAATTGGAAATCTTAAAGCGTGTTGGGTCGTCGTTGCTCTGAGAAAGCACAAGACCTTCATCAACGTAAGGAGTCATGTTGCCTTCTTCATCATAGTCGGCAAAGGCAAGAGTATAGGTGTAGTTGCCCACGTACAGATCTGTCCATGTCTCTTTGGCGGCTGAGCCATCCTGATACATGAATTCTGTCCAATCAACTCCCTGAATGCTTTCTTCAGCATAAGAGACGATAACTAAGGTGCACTTGCCTGATGGAGTGCCTTCAGGTAATGGGAGACGTACTTCACCGGAAGTGGAAGTCTCTGCTACGTTCACACCCTCAATGTCTTTATCCTCAAGGATGGTGTTGTAGATCTCTTGCGTCAACTCACCTGGAATCAGATATACTTTGGCATTTTCAACGTCCTTGCCCAGTTCCACTGCGGCATGGATAAAGGTGTTCTCGTCTTTGTCAATGTACTTGCCGGCGTATGCCACTGAAGAGGTGTAGTCTTTGAGCTGATAGCCTGGCAAAGCAAGGGCGGTCATGCCGTTGGGGTTGCCATGATAGACGCTGCCACCCATAGAAATCAAGATGCTTTGGGCAGGGAAAGTGATGATGCCATCCTTCAGTTTACCAAACTGATCTGGATTCGCTGCCTTCACCTCATCGAGCGTCTTACCTCTCGTCATCAGATAGTCCACGTAGGTGACAAGTCCGATTGAGCCGTATCCCCAGTCAACACCCATGTCTTGTAATGAGAAGTGGACAAAGTCGGGGTCGGTGGCGTCAATCTCTAAATAGTAGTCTTTTGAGTTGTCCCAGTCGCCAGGAACATTGTGTGGGAAAACGGATCCGTAAGGATTGACAATTCTGTATTTGCCAGGAGAAACGGCATTTTCCTCCACCTCAACGGGATAGGTCACGATGTCTAAACCAAACAATGAACTGACATTGTCGTCACGGTAGAAACCTTTCGTTCCGTCGCTCAGCGTCATTGATACCCACGGAGCCGGCACACCTGCTGAAAAAGAATAACTCGATGTGCCGTATGGGGTCTTCAAGCCTTCACCTACTGAAATGGTGAACTCGGAATAGTCATCATACTCCAGTTTACTGCCGTCGTAGCGTATGGTGATGGTGGCGATGGATTCACCATCTTTGAAATGAGCGTTGTTCTCAACGGTGAACAATTCGTTGGTTGAATTGATGGTCAATGGAATGTCAACATCTCCTTCTGTGTTTCCACGATAAATCTGGATCTCGAATGTACCGCCATCTTTGCTTAAATCAAAGACGGAAGGAAGGCTTTCTGGAAAATAAACCTGTGTTCCAGCTGCCTGGGGGGCTGCTGAATAAGATGCTTCTTCCTCCGAACAAGCTGAAAGACCCAGCAATATCGGCAGCACCCAAAGCCACGCACTGATATGTTTTAATAATTTCATGTCGATTTTATATTATGGGTTGTTTATATTTGTTTGTTGTGTCTTATTCCGACTCGTACACGCCAGATGGATCCGGGTTGTTGAAGCTGCGGATGCCTTCATTGTTTTCTTCCTCGCCAATCGGAATCACAAAATTCATCCAGGCTGGGCGGGTCGTTGTATTGAACAAGCTGTTTTTGAGATGGTTGGATCCTTCATATCGACGAGTGACTGGCATGTTCAGACGTTTGTAGTCGAAGAATACGATACCCTCTCCCCAGAACTCGATTCTTTTCTGAAGGATGATTTCTTGAATCACGTCTTCTTCTGCGCTCGAACGGCATACATAACCTTTGTAACGCCATGTTTTCATGAAGTCCTCGAGCAACTTTTTGCCTTCGGCGGCATTCTGATGGGCGGCGGCTTCAGCCTCGATGAAATACATCTCTTCAACTCGCATCATTGGATAAGCGGCCACGGAACCTACTTGATAGTCTTCGACGTTGCCGCTTCCTGGACGGAATTTCACACTGGTATAGGCCGGGTAGTTTTCTGCAGCGGTTGGATTGATATAAATGGTTTTGTCTGCAATTGCACTGCCTTCTGGCGCCTTGAAAGAATATTTGCGGAAATCCTGGTCAGATATTTTGTCGTAGGTGCTCTTGCTGATCATGTGGACCGGACCGTGACCGGCATAGCCATAAACGGTTTCTGGGCTGAGCATCGACACGAAATTACAAATTCCGGTCTGGACGGCATCGTCTTCCTTCACGGTTTCTGAACCCCACATCCAAGATTTGGTGCTCAGGGTGTTGAAGCCTGTGGTTGGGTCATTCCATTCTGCATTGCTCATTGGGGTGTAGAAGCCCGAGTCAATCACTTTGCGGGCGTATGTTTTGGCTTTGTCATATTGCTCATCCCACAAGTACAGACGGGCTTTCAAACCGTAAATCACGTCTATGTTAGGAATGGATTTGTGGGGACGGGTTCCGTTTGTGATCAATTCCTCAGCTTTGTTCAGGTCATTTTCGATGAACTTCACCATTTCTTCATGTGGCACACGGGGATTGTTTCTTGCTTCTTCCTCTGTGGTGCTCTCTGTCACAATCGGAATGGTCAGCCCTGTCACATCGTGTCCCTCTGCGTTTACGCTCGAAACCATGTCGTTTGGAAGGAACTCATACATCTGGGCGGCGTCAAGATAGCCGAACGCACGCATGGCGTAGGCGGCGCCAAGATAGAATTTCTGGGTTGGAGTTGCTGTCTCCTCTTCTACGGCTCCAATCACTTTGTTGGTGGTCAGGATAAACTTGTAGTGCCATCTCCACACGAAGGTGCTGAACACATATTCTTTGCCCATGTGTTGGTTGAGCAGCCAATAAGTCCATTGGTTATAGTCGTGGTCAAGAACGGTGTGGTCCTCTCCCATGATGTCGCGGATAGTCATGATAGCGGGATAACCGAAATCCCAGTGGAACTCATCGTCGGTTCTTCGCGATAGGGTGTTGAAATTATTGGTGAACGCTGGCATGGCCCAGAGCAGGGCTTCTGTGGCTTTGGCTGAGGAACCCAACTGCTCTTCTGTGGCGCCAGTCGTTAATTGTGCGTCGTCAAGGCATCCGGTCAGGCTGACGGAGAAACTGACTGCGCAGATGATATAAATAATTTTTTTGATGATATTCATAATTGCAATATGTTTAGAATGTGACTGTTAAACCTCCTGAAATTGAACGGATAGGGGCATAGTAGGCTGTGCTGGTGGCACCGCTGATACTCATGCGCGGGTCTAGTCCCTGACGTTTCGACCACAAGAACACGTTGTCAGCTGCAACGTAAACTCTTAGGTTTTCAACGTATATCTTGCGGGTCAAGGATTTTGGAAGGGTGTAGCCAAAGTTGATGTTCTGAAGGCTCAGGTATGAGGCACTGGTCAGGAAGCGGTCGCTGGCTGAGTTGGTGTATGTGTCGCCAAACTGGTGGCGTGGAATGTTGGAAGAGGTGTTCTCTGGTGTCCACGCTTTCAAGATGTCTGCGTGCATGGCGCTACCTCTTGAGCTGCTTGTTGGAGAGCCCATCAATGAAGCATATTCGGAGTCATACACCTTGCCGCCGAGCTGATAGGCGAAGTCGATGGAGAAGTCAAAGCCTTTCCACTTCAGTGAGGTGCCGAAACCACCATATACATCAGGAAGGGCGGTGCCACATTTGTACCAAGAGCTTTCACTTGGGTTTTTGGTCGTCTCATTCATGTAGCCATATTGGATATTGCCCTCATCGTCGCGTATGATTTCACCGGTCTCGGCATTTTTCAATGGAGCGTTGACATACCAAAGCGACTCACCATTCTCATTCACTCCCGCATATTTGTGAAGGCGGTAGGTGAACAGTGGAAGGTCTTCGCCAATAAACTTGTTGCCATTCTGGAATCCCTTGTAGCCATCAAGTTCCAGAGTCTTGTTCTGTTCGTCGAGTTTTGTGATTTTGTTACGGTAGTGGGTGATATTGAAGGTTACGTTCCAAGTGAAGTCCTTGCTGCGGAAGATGTCGTAGTTGATTTCCAACTCGATACCGCTGTTGCGCATGTCACCCACGTTGTCGTAATAACCGCCGTAGCCGAATGAGGACGGCAGGGAGAAGTAGAAGAGCATGTCGCTGGTTTTACGGTAGAAATATTCAAACGATCCGTTCAGACGGTGTTTCAGTGCCTCAAACTCAAATCCGGCGTTGAAGTTGCTGCCTTTTTCCCAAGAAATCTCCTTGTTGCCGTATCCTGCGGCCACTGCGGCTGGATGATTCATGGCAGTGACGATGCTGTAGGTGTTGGTGTAAAGGAAATTGCCGATGTTGTCGTTACCCTGCTGTCCGTAGCTGGCTTTCAGCTTCAGCATGTCAAAACCAATGTTCTTTGGGAACCATTCTTCTCTTGAAATGATCCAGGCACCACCGGCCGACCAGAAATTGCCCCAGCGGTTGTCCTTGTGGAAACGGCTTGAGCCGTCCCGGCGGAGTGAGAAGGAACCATAGTATTTTTGATCGTAGTTGTAAAGTGCGCGGCCAAACCATCCTTCGGTGTTGTAACGTGAAGTGGAAGAACTTGGAGAACCGTCGGTGATGGCGGCTGCCAGCTCGTGAACGGTTGGGTCAAACATGTTGTTTTTATAGGCGCTCAGCGACGCGCTGTTGGCACGGTAGGTTTCATGACCTAACATCACCTCCACATCGTGAAGACCGTATTCCTGATGCCAATTCAGCAATTGCTGGAAGTTATAACGGTAAGTTCTGCTGTGGGATTTCGAGATGACACCGTTCTGGCTCTTGTATTGGCCGTAATAAGGGTTGGTAAATCCGGTTCCGCGTGTCTCATCCACAAGGGCGGTGTTGATGGAGGAGAATTTGAATCCGTAAGGAAGGATAATGTCGGCGAAGCCTGTTGCATTGAATGCGTTGCCTTCGTAGGAATTCTCATCTAAATAGACGGCTCCTAAAGCATTGCTTTGGCCAAAAGTCGGACGGGTCAGACCGCCATTGTCTCCCTCTCCGTAGTCATAACGTTTGTTGCCGGCTTCGTCATACATAATTTTGCCTTGGGCATCACGGATGTAAAGCGGGTAAATAGGAGCGACACGCGTGGCCACCGCAAAAATGTTGCCTGACGATGCGTCGCTGCCCTCATCGTCCACTCCCTTGCCTTCATGGTGGGTAAAGGAGAAGTTTCCGCCGATTTTCAACCAAGGCTTCAGCTGGACCTCTGCTTTCAAACGGGATGTGAATCGCTCAAAACCTGTGCCTTTCACGATGCCTTCCTGATTCAGATAACCAGCGGAGGCAAAGAAGTTGGTGGTGGCGTTCGACACGGAAGCAGTCATGTTGTACTCCTGACGAAGACCGGTTCCGTAGGCCTCGTCAAGCCAGTCATCAGCCTGGAGGAGATTGCCGTTGTAGAGATTGCCCATCTTGGCATTAGGGTTGAGCTTGCCGTTTTCGCCAATCAGGTATTGACCTTCTGGTACACTATATACATTGTAGTGAAGACCATTGCCGCCGTCAATCAAATTCTGTCTGGCGTAGGCGTTGGCTGATGATTCATCCATGCCTCTGCTGGTAGCATAGTTCTTCAACGTCTTGTAGTAGGTCTCATAGTAAAGCGCCGGATTGTTGATGGTCTTGTAGCGGCGGGTGGCGCGGGAGTTTCCACCCCATTTGGAATCTACCGTTATCACAGGACGCTCATAATCACCTCTTTTCGTAGTGATCACAATCACACCGTTTGCACCGCGGGAACCATACAGGGCGTTGGAAGCGGCGTCTTTCAATACCGTCATTGATTCAATGTCGCTTGAGTTGATGGTGTTTAAGTCTCCGGCAAACGGAGCACCATCTACAATGATCAATGGGGCGTTGCCAGAAGAGACTGAACTGATGCCGCGGATATACATGCTTGGAGAAGTTGCCCCTGGAGCACCGGATGCGTTGAAGAGCTGAATACCAGCACTCTTACCATTCAAGGCATCCAACACATTGGTCACCTGTTTTTTCTCTATCTCATCGGATTTCACCACTTTGGCGGAACCAGTAAAAGCGGATTTCTTGGCTGTTCCGAAAGCCACGACAATCACTTCGTCGGTCTGGGTCTCTCTTGCATCCATGTGGATACGCATCTTAGGTTTGATGTCCAATTGCATATCCTTCATACCTACGTAGGTCACTTTCAAAGTACGTGCTGTGTTTGGGACATTCTGCAAGGTAAACTCGCCATCAATGTTGGTTGTAGTCCCAATACTCGTCCCGTCCACCTTCACGGTAGCACCATAGATGGGCTCCCCAGTCTCATTGTCTATGACACTACCTGTGACTGTTTTCTGGGCGAATGACATACCCACTGACAGCAGACAGAGGGTAAGCATCAAGCATAATTTTTTTCCCATTCTTTTTAGTTTTAGTTAATAATTGAATTAGT
>OMUD01000263.1 GCA_900314125.1 uncultured Prevotellaceae bacterium
AATGCAAATCAATTCAAAAACACTGCCGAACGGTCTTCAAATCATTCACAACGAGGACAAAACCACGCAGATGGTGGCAGTCAACACGCTATATATGGTCGGCTCAAGGAATGAGGAGCCGGAACACACTGGATTCGCCCATCTTTTTGAGCATCTCATGTTCGGAGGCTCGATCAATATTCCTGACTACGACAAGCAATGCCAGCAAGCTTCGGGAGAGAACAATGCCTTCACCGATGTTGATTTCACCAATTATTACGTCATGATGCCGGCGACTAACATCGAGACGGCGCTCTGGCTTGAGAGCGACAGGATGCTCTCTCTTGCTTTCACGCCCCAGTCGCTTGAGGTCCAGCGGAAAGTGGTCATGGAGGAATTCAAACAGAACTACATCAACCAGCCATACGGCGACATCTCTCATCTGCTCTTCGCCAACATCTACAAGGTTCACCCTTATCGATGGCCAACCATCGGCTTGTCGCTCAAGCATATAGAGGATGCAACAATGGACCAGGTGCGAAGTTTCTTCAAGCGATTCTACCGACCCGACAACGCCATCATTTCCATTGTGGGAAACATCTCTTGGGAGAAAACGCAGCAACTTGTGGAGAAATGGTATGGTGATATTCCGAGGGGAACGGAGCCGATGGGGAAGGAATTGATTCCGCAGGAACCCCGCCAGCTCAGGATAAGGAGAAAGACGGTCAGAAGGAACGTGCCCAACGACGTGTTGGTCATCACCTTCAACATCCCTAAATTCATGGATCCGGAGTTTAAGGTATGCGATATGATCACCGATGTGCTGGCTAATGGAAAGTCCAGTCGGTTTAATGCGAAACTCGTTGAGAAACAGAAACTTTTTCTTTCGCTTGATGCATCTGTCATCGGGCGGCTCGACAACGGACTCCTCGTCATTGAGGGGGTCATGCCGGAAGGGGCTGATGTGGATGTCTGTGAGCAGGCGGTGTGGAATGAGCTCGGCATACTCAAGCATCAACTCGTGGAAAAGAGGGAACTCCAGAAAATCAAGAACAAATTCGAAACCAATCATTATCTCCAATCGGTCAACTACTTGCAGCGCGCACAGAATCTGGCGCATTACGCTGCATTTGGGGATGTCTATGCCATCGAGGCCGAAATCAAAAACTATTGCAGCATTTCTCCTGAACAAATCCAGAGTGCGGCGCGCAAATATTTCACCAAGCGCAACGCTGCTGTACTGAGGTATCTCAAATCCAAATCTGAGAAGTGATCCGCAAATTTGTTTCATTTCCGATTGCTTATAATTTGGGTGAATCGCATACAATTTGGATGAAAATTTGTGGTATTCCATAAAAAATCAACATTTTAACATTGAAAATATTACTTTTATTCAAATTATTTCGTAATTTTGCCAAGAATTTGTGGACTAACGCTAACTGGCTACGATAGAACTCCATTGCATATAGAATCGTCTATATTTACTTCAAACTATATTTCTAACTATTCAAACTAAACTTTATGAGAAAATTCTACGCATTTATGTTGCTCATGGCCATGATGGTGCCGTTCGGCGCATCTGCTCAGACCATGACTGAGGAAAATGCCGTGCTCTCAGAGTGGGGCTACATCCTTGAGAAGAATGTCGATTTCAAAGGCGGTACCGTCAACGGAGTGGACATCGATCCGAACAACCAGCTGAACGTGAACGGAGCTGATGAGGGCTACAAATGTAACGGCTATGCAATGAAACGCTGTACTAATGTGGGACTCGAATTCCTCTCCCGTCAGGCTGATCTTGGCGAAATCAATCTGGTCAATGGCACTGGTTTGAGAACAACCAAAAATGAGCGCTGGATCGGTATCCACAACCTTCGCGTGGGACAGATTCTCGTGTTCGACGTTTCTCGCGACGACACCACTGCGTTTGTGGTGAACTCTATTGCTTGCAACAGCAAGACCGGATGGGCGGACACTCCGTCTGACCCGCTTATTGTGGAGCCAATCTCTGACGGCGTTCATGGTATTCAGGAACTCGCTGAGGAAGGTTCTTCCGACCGCCTCCGCTATTTCCGTGTGATCAGCGATGCAGCACCGCTCTTCATCAAGTTCAATGGTAAATCGCAGAACATTCTCTATGGCATGCAGATTTGGACCAGTAACGATGAGCCGGAGGCTGTTTCCGCTCCGTCTATCTCTATGACACATGTTGACGGAACCATGCGTTATGTGTCCTTCAAAAGCGGTGTTTCTACAAAGGGCAATCCGGTGCAAACATTCTATTCTTTGGAGAGCGCAAAGCCAATCTATCTTGAGGATACCGATGAGATAGCAAGCGCCGACACCGTTTGGCTTGACGACGAGCACATCGAATTCGAACTCACCAACATCGTCTATAAGCAGAAACTTGTGCCGGTGGAAGAGGGTGGAGAAACCTTCTATGGCGACAACGATATTGTTGAAGGAGATGAGTACAGCTTCGACGACAATGACGATGAGGATGGAGACGGATACGTGATTGTGAACGCAGCCACTGTTTCATCCACTGGTGTCTTCTCCAACATCACGACCATGAAAATCCAGGTGAACGCCATCGCCCTCAATGCACCAACTCTCTCTCTCGTGGGAATCAACGGAGTGGAGCGTACCTACAAGATTGGATGGACCAACAACACGCTCTGTAACGAGCCTTACACCTTCACTGCCACTTGCGACGGCGACGACCACACTGACCTGGCCATCGGCGACGAGGTGATTGCCACTCAGTCCATCACGGTCAAGGTGGAGGCTGCTGGATACGAGGACGGTATCTACACCATCGACCCAATTGAGGGACAGAACATCGACATGAACCGCGTGGAGGGTGCTGGAAACAACATGAGTGCTGCCCACAACTGGGACTTCCAGAACTTCACCATCGAGGTGGCTGACAAGATCAACGAGAAAATCATCGACAAATATGTAGTGAAGGACGAGGAAGGCAACGTCATCCGTGAATATACTGCTGAGCAGGAGGAGAACGAGGAGATTCCTGAGGAAGACCTCGGACTCATCGAGCCTGTGGTGAAATACTTCGGATGGGACGGACTTGACTCTCGTGCTGCCGGACGTCACTGGCGTCACTGGTATCAGAACTTCCAACTCGACGAGGAGGGCAACCAGGTACTCGGCGAGGATGGCAACCCAATCGTGGAAAGCACTGCATACGCAGAGGACGAGACTGGTCTGCTCAACGGACTCGTGGCTGACAACGCACACGACTCCTACAGCACCATGGCTATCTTCACTAACGGTACTGAAGACCGCGAGGCTGGTGTGAGCACAGGCAACAACGGACTCTTCTTCATGAGTAAGGGAACAATCGTGGTGCCTTGTAAGTATGGTGAATATGTGCTCTACGGTTCAAGTGCAGGTACAAACGTGGTGAAGTGCGAGAATGGCGATGGCAACGTCACACTTAACATCGGACAGGGTGTTTACGTACACTTCATCGATGTGTTCACTTATGAGGAGCTCCCTGAAGTACCGGTAGGCATCAACACCGTGAACGCAAGCAGTAACAACGGCAATGTCTATACGATGGACGGCCGCATCGTACGCCGCAACGCACAGCTCAACGGTCTGCAGCGTGGCATGTACATCCTCAACGGAAAGAAAGTACTCGTGAAGTAAACCACAACTTCAATAACTGATAAAAAAGCGGTGCATCTCTGATGTGCCGCTTTTTGTGTTTTTCTATAACTCTTTTCCCTTTTTTATTGTCAAGTCGTAAGAAAAATAGGTCCTTTTTGTGCGTAATTGCAAGAAAATGTGTAACTTTTCCATCGATAACTAAACGGACTATTAACTAACAAAACTGAACACATGAGAAAATTCTACGCATTTTTTGCGTTCGTTGCCATGATGACCGTGGCGATGACCGCTGGGGCATGGTCTTACGACATCCCAACCGAGAATCCTGTGCTGCAAGGAGAGGAATATCACCTGGAACTGGTGAAGGACTATAACTTCCATGCAGGCAAGTACAATGGAGAAGACATGGAGGTGAAAGGCAACGGATGCTTCCAGCTCTATGCCGACGCGGCTTCCTTCAAACTCAATGGTTTCGCTTCTTATCAGGTGGCTGCACCGGAGTGCATGAAAAATTTCTATATCCAGATTGGTACCAAAGAACTCAACTTGAGAAACGACGGACGT
>OMUD01000262.1 GCA_900314125.1 uncultured Prevotellaceae bacterium
ACTCCCGACACCTGGTTTTGGAGACCAGTGCTCTGCCAACTGAGCTATTCCCGTAAAATTCCTGTCCTCAGCCCGGATGAACCGAGGACAGGATATTGAATATACGTTGTCTTCTGAAGATTAATCGTATACCTCTGTGATCTGACCTGAACCTACGGTACGGCCACCCTCACGGATTGCGAAACGAAGACCTACGTTCAGAGCTACTGGGTAGATGAGCTCAACCTTAATCTCTACGTTGTCGCCTGGCATCACCATCTCTACGCCGTCTGGCAGAGTGATCTCACCAGTACAGTCCATAGTACGGAGATAGAACTGAGGACGATATTTGTTCTTGAATGGAGTGTGACGTCCACCCTCTTCCTTCTTCAACACGTAGATTGAAGCCTTGAAGCCCTGGTGAGGAGTGATGGCACCTGGGTGAGTGATCACCATACCACGCTTAACATCCTTCTTGTCGATACCACGGAGAAGCAGACCTACGTTATCACCAGCCTCACCCTCATCGAGGATCTTACGGAACATCTCAACACCAGTTACAACTGACTTTGCATCCTCACCAAGACCGAGGAGCTGTACAGGGTCGTTCACGTGGATCACACCAGTCTCGATACGACCAGTGGCAACTGTACCACGACCAGTGATTGAGAATACGTCCTCAACTGGCATCAGGAATGGCTTATCCTTATCGCGTGGAGGCTCCTGAATCCACTCGTCACAAGCATTCATAAGATCCATTACTTTCTCTTCCCACTTAGGAACACCGTTCAGTGCACCAAGGGCAGAACCACGGATGAATGGAGTGTCCTCTTCGAACCCATACTGATCGAGAAGGTCGTGCATCTCCATCTCAACGAGGTCGAGCATCTCCTCATCGTCAACCATATCGCACTTGTTGAGGAATACAACCAAGCGAGGCACGTTCACCTGACGGGCGAGAAGGATGTGCTCACGAGTCTGTGGCATAGGACCATCGGTAGCAGCAACTACGATGATTGCACCATCCATCTGAGCAGCACCAGTTACCATGTTCTTCACATAGTCGGCGTGTCCCGGACAGTCTACGTGTGCATAGTGACGCTTTTCTGTCTCATACTCCACGTGAGCGGTGTTGATTGTGATACCACGCTCTTTCTCCTCAGGAGCGTTGTCAATCTGGTCGAATGACTTGATCTCTGAAAGACCTTTCTTTGCAAGCACTGTAGTGATGGCTGCAGTAAGGGTAGTCTTACCGTGGTCTACGTGACCGATTGTACCAATATTCAAATGGGGTTTGGTACGTTCGAATTTCTCTTTTGCCATAGCTAAATCTTAAATCTAATTTTTATTGTTAATATGTTTTGTTGTCCCTTTCTACTTGGAGCTGTTATCGAGATTTGAACTCGAGACCTCTTCCTTACCAAGGAAGTGCTCTACCACTGAGCTATAACAGCATGTGCATCTTGCCTCTCATAATGCGTGGGCACAGATGGATTCGAACCACCGAAGGCGAAAGCCAGCAGATTTACAGTCTGCCCCATTTGGCCACTCTGGAATATGCCCGGGACATCCGCTTTTTCACCATCGTGAGTTAAAGCGGATGCAAATTTATGCATTATTTTTCAAATGCCCAAGTTTTTTGAGCTTTTTTTTTATTTTTTGCTCAGTTTTTCTTTGTATCGGGCGAGCTGCTTCTCCAAAGCAGGCATCCCCTGGTCGATTGCTTCTTCAAATGTGTCGCATGTTTTCTCGACAAACATCTCCTCTCCTGGCAGCAGCACTTTGATGCTCGCCTCCTTGTTAAGGGCGGTTGCCGGCTTCACGACTTTCAATGACACCTCTACCTTTCTTATATCGCTACAAAACTTCTCCAGCTTCTTCACTTTCTTCTGGATGAACTCCTGCAACTTGTCCGTTGCATCAAATTTGATCGTTTTTACACTTACTTCCATAGTCGCTTATTTTAAGTTTAACTTACCGGGGTGTGAGACCTCGGATGAGATTTTTTATAAGTATTCTTCAACTCTTCAAACGACAAGTGTGTGTAAACCTGGGTCGTCGTCAGGCTCTCATGGCCCATCAGGCGTTGTATGGACTGCAAGTCAGCGCCGTTGTTCAGCATGGCTGTGGCAAATGTGTGGCGCAGCACGTGCGGACTCCGCCGCTCCTGATTCGTCACCCGGCTCAGATTCTCTTTCACGATTTTCTGAATCTCGTCGGGGCGCAGGTCCTTGCCGTGGTCGCCAATTAGAAACCGGGTGCCCACATAGCCGTCGGGAAAATTCTCCTCACGGGCTTTCAGGTAGTCTGCGATGTGTGACGATAGGGTGGGGCTGATGGGTATGAGCCGTTGCTTGTTGCGCTTGCCGGTCACTTTCACCAATCCTTCCGCCAACCTCAAGTCGCTGTCGGTCAGATCCAGGATTTCGGCACGGCGCATGCCCGTGGAATAGAGCAGCTCGAGAATCAGATGGTCACGCACCCCGCTGAAACCGGGGGCGTATTCGCATTCGTCGAGCAGGCGCTCCATATCGTCCTCGCGGACAAAGGCGGGCAGCTGCTTCGGCTTCTTCGGGCCCGTCACGTTCGACAATGGACTTTTCGCGACCTTACCGGTCAGTTGCAGGTAGTGGTAGAAGCTGCGGAGGGCACTCAGCGACAGGTTCACTGTCGTGGCCTTCTTGTCTTCCTCATCCATCATGTGGATGACCCACTCTCTCACCACGTCCGAATCGACGGTTTCCCAACTGAGGCCTTCACCAAGACTCATGAAGAAGGATTGGAATGAACGCAGCGCCACTTCGTAATTTCTTACAGTGTGCTCCGAACGGTTCCGCTCCGACCGTAGATAGTCTAAGAAAGACGCTATCGGCATGCGCTGATTGAGCTCTTGCGTAACACACGCTTGTTTCATGCCACTAATTTAGCGATTTTTCTTTAGAACAACCAAATTTTGATGATTTATTTCATTCTTTTTCGCAAAATTTAATCCCTTTTCTGTTTTTTCACCGCTTTCACGGGGAAAACGAGGGGGATTAGTCCTCCTGCTGGTGGAGCTTGTTCACGTAGATGGCGTGCTGCATAGCCTTACGCTTGGTCACGCTTGGCTTCTCAAACTCTCTGCGCCTTCTTACTTCTTTGATGACACCAGTCTTTTCAGCTTTTCTCTTGAACTTCTTGAGAGCTCTCTCAATGTTCTCACCTTCTTTTACAGGTACGATAATCATTTCGTTTTTTTGTTAATTGGTTTTTTTGATAAATAATAATATATAATGTGTGGCTGACGGCGATGACCGAATTTCTGCAATCCAAAAACCGCTTTTAGCCAACGAATTGCAAAATTACGGCTTATTTATCAAAACTCCAAAAAATCAGAGCCTTTTTTGATAAATAAGCCGTATTTTCATGGTTTTAACCCCTTTTTTGTCTCCTTTGACTCTCAAATGCCTCACTGTTGGTGAAAATAACAGAGATTTGTGCATTTAACGATTACGTGAGAGACAGGAATGAGTAACCGGGAGTGGCTGTGGATGAGGCGGTTACTTGTTCTTGATGTAACCCACAATCCATTCGCCCACTTCTTTCGTGCCGTAAACGTCGCCACCCTCAACCTGAATCTCTGGGGTGCGGATGTTCTGCTCAAGACTTTGGTCAACGGCCTCACGGATCAGCGCGCCTTCTTCCTTCAGGTCGAAGTACTCGAACAGCATGGCCACGGACAGAATCTGCGCCAGTGGGTTGGCGATGTTCTGGCCTTTGGCTTGTGGCCAGGAGCCGTGGATAGGCTCAAACACTGGGGTGTGCTCGCCTGTAGAGGCAGATGGCAGCAAGCCCATGGAGCCAGTGATGCACGAACCTTCATCGGTCAGGATGTCGCCGAAGGTGTTCTCTGTCACCACCACGTCAAAGAATCTCGGGTCTTGGATCATACGCATCGAGGCGTTGTCCACATACATGTAGTCGGTGGTCACCTCTGGATAGTCGGGAGCCATCTCTTGGGCAATCTGACGCCACAGACGGCTGGAAGCAAGCACGTTGGCTTTGTCAACCACAGTCAGGTGACGGTTGCGCTTCATCGCATATTCAAAACCCACCTTCAGAATGCGCTCAATCTCAGGACGGGTGTAGTAGTTCGTGTCGTAGGCCTTGTCGTTGTCTTGGTATTTCTCACCGAAATACATGCCGCCAGTCAACTCGCGGATGCAGATGAAGTCAGCACCGCGCACCAGCTCATCTTTCAGTGGAGATTTGTGGACGAGGCAGTCGAAAGTGGTCACAGGACGGATGTTGGCGTAAAGACCCAGTTTTTTGCGCATGGCAAGCAAGCCCTGCTCTGGACGAACCTTGGCGTTAGGATTGTTGTCGAACTTCGGGTCGCCCACACTGGCGAACAGTACGGCATCGGCATCCATGCAAACCTTGAAAGTCTCTTCAGGGAATGGGTCGCCTACCTTATCGATGGCGTCTGCACCGCAAATCGCATATTCATAGCTCAGCTCGTGGCCGAATTTCTCGCAGATGGCCTCTGTCACTGCCAACCCCTGCTCCATAATTTCTGGTCCGATGCCGTCGCCCGGCAGAACCGCTAATTTCAGTTTCATGTTTCTGATGTTTTTTGTTGTTTACTTTCCTGCTGCAAAGTTACGAATTATTTTCCGTTTTCCTTGCATGTGGGAGATGGATTCCTCTTATTTGCGGGTGGCACCGGTCACACCGTCGGCTTTTTTATCCTTTTCACCCTCTTTTTTCTCATCTTCACATTTGCCCATGCTGCATTCTGCTGCAGGACCTTTGGCCTTCTTCATCTTTGGGGCTTTCTTCACTTTCTCGTTGCTCACGGTTTTGCTGGCGTAGCCAATCTCTGTCAGCGTGGCGAGCAATTTGGAATCGTCCACCTTGCCTTCATCGTAGTAAACAGTGATCTGATGGGTGGAAAGATCGGTGAAGATGCTTTTCACACCATCTACCTTCTCAAGACCAGTTGTCACACGTTCTGCACATTTTGCGCAGTGCATGCGCTCTGAAATAACCACAAGCTTGTGGATGTCCTTGGCGAATGCTGTGAGACTGAGCATCAGCAACATCGCCGTCATCATCATCTTTTTCATATTCGTTCTGGTTTTATATTAGTTGATTTTTTTATTTTTTCTAATCTGGATTTTGGTGAGAAGGATAATTGCATTATTTGCTCCTCACCTGCCCGTTGCCTTTGATCAACCATTTGTAGGTAGTGATTTCTTCCAAAGCCATCGGACCGCGGGCATGGAGTTTTTGGGTGGATATGCCTATTTCAGCTCCTAAGCCAAACTGGGCACCGTCGGTGAAGGAGGTCGGAGCGTTGCTATAGACGCAGGCGGCGTCAACCTCACGGAGGAAGCGGTCGGAAGTGGCGGTATCTTCCGTGATGATGCACTCGCTGTGGCCGGAACCATGGTGGCGGATGTGGATCAGGGCATCGTCAAGTCCCGACACGGTCTTGATGCCCATTGCATAGTCTTGATATTCCGTGTCGTAGGCATCCTCACCGCTGATGGGGTGAAGCAGGGCTGACGGATAGCGGCCGTTCAGCATGGCAAAGGATGGCTCGTCGGCATAGATTCTCACGTTGCTGGCGATGAGCGGCTCGCAGAGGGCTGAGAGGTCGGGCAGACGGTCGGAATGGATCAGCAGGCAGTCGAGGGCATTGCACACACTCACGCGCCGGGTCTTCGCATTATTCACAATCTTGCGGCCTTTCTCCAGGTCGCCTCCCTTGTCGAAATAAGCGTGGCAAACGCCGGCACCTGTTTCAATCACCGGCACGCTCGCCACTTGCCGGACAAAGTCAATCAGGCGCTTTGAGCCACGTGGGATGACGATGTCAACGTAGCCGTTGGCATGCAGCAACTCACCTGTGGCTTCGTGCGTGGCAGGAAGCAGCTCTATCACATGCTCGTCAACGCCATGGCGTTTCAACACGTCTTTAATCAAGCCCACGATAGCGCGGTTGGAGTCGTCGGCATCCTTGCCGCCTTTCAGCACACAGGCACTCCCAGCTTTCAGGCAGAGGGAAAACACGTCGAACGTCACGTTCGGACGGGCTTCATAAACGATGCCGATCACACCGAACGGCACGCTCACCCGCGTCAACTCCAATCCGTTGGGAAGCACGTTGTGTTTCAACACTCTGCCGAGTGGGGAAGGGAGGGTGCTCACTTTGCGGGTGTCGCCTGCAATGCCGTCAATCCTGTCACTGGTCAGTTTCAACCGGTCGTACATCGGGTTGGACGGATCCATGCGCTTCAAATCCAGCGCGTTGGCTCTCAATATCTCGTCCTTACGGGCTATAGCCTCATCTGCCACATCGGTCAGTATGGCGTCGATGGCGGTGGTGTCAAGACTGGTCAGCGAGAGGCTGGCTGTCTTCACTTGCTCAAAGATTGATTGAAGTTCCATATCTTCTGAGATGTTCTTATTCGTTTTTTTGTAGGTCAAAGGCTGACAGAATCTTCAGCTCAGTTATCGATGAAGAGATAGTCGTAATGGACAATCGGTTTCATGTCGCGTTTGCCCAATGCGGCGCGGGCCTCGTCGGCGTCATAGTCGCTGCGTCCGACTCCGATTTTCTGACCTTGGTCGTCGTAGATGCTGATGATGTCGTGAGTCTCGAAATTGCCTTCCACCTTGGTCACACCAACGGGCAGGATGCTGACGGCCTGTTCACCCAGCACCTTCTCTGTGGCGCCGCTGTTCAGGTAGATGCCGCCTTTTGAGAAGCCGTCGCTGTGGGCTATCCATTTCTTCACGCTCGACACCGTCTCCTCTGAAGGAAGAAACACAGTGAAGGGAACGTCGGGCAGGGAAAGACTGGAAGAGAGGGTGGAGGTGCTTTCCGCCTGGAACATCGGAGCCAGCTTCAGGAGGATATCCTCACGCTTGCCGTTTGCAATCACAACAGCGATCCCCTCTTGTGCCACTTTCATTGCGATGTTGCTCTTGGTTTGCATACCGCCGCGGCCGAAACCGGATTTCGCAGTGCTCACATATTCGCTGATGTCGCGTCCAGGAGCCACCGTTCTGATTAAAGTGGATGATGGGTCGGACGGATTGCCGGTGTAAAGACCATCAATGTTCGATAAAATCACCAGTGCGTCGCAATCCATCATGGTGGCAATCAGGCCTGAAAGCTCGTCGTTGTCGGTGAACATCAACTCGGTCACACTCACCGTGTCGTTTTCGTTGATGATGGGAATCACACCGTTTTCAAGCATTACACTCATACAGTTGCGCTGATTCAGGTAGTGATGGCGGGTGCCGAAATTCTCTTTCATCGTCAGCACCTGCCCCACAGCGATGTCATGGTCGCGGAAAAGTTCATAATAGCGGTTGATCAGTTTGGCCTGACCGACAGCGGAGTAGAGCTGACGCTCATCCACGGAGTCCATCTTGCCGTGAACCATGCCTTTCAGCTCGCTGCGCCCTGAGGCCATCGCACCCGATGAAACCAACAGCACCTCAATGCCTGCCTTGCGCAAAGATGCCACCTGGTCCACTATCGACGACATGCGCGTCACGTCGAGCGAGCCGTCGGGGCGGGTCAGCACGTTGCTTCCTATCTTGATTGTTATTCTCATCGTCTCTGCTGTTATCCTTTTACCTTATATTTTTCCTTTTATATAAATGTGAAATGCAAAGTTAGTGCATTTATTTTATTTTTCAAGCACTTTGGCTCTTTTTAACGTCTTTTCTTTACATTTTGCCATCAATCAAGTTTGTCATTCCACTTTCCCGGCGCACTAATCCCTCCATCTCTTTCAACAAGTCATCCCGCCGCGCAGATGCGGGGCGGGATGAAAAACTGGTATCGGAGAGTGGTGGTCAAAGCGTGAGTGGTGTGTAAGGAAGTCCCCAAACCTTAGCCACGGCTTCAAAGGTCACCTTGCCGTCAACCATGTTCACCCCTTTGAACAGCGACGGGTCGTCCTTGCAGGCCTGCTGCCAGCCTTTGTCGGCAAGCGCCAGCACATAGCGGAGAGTGGCGTTGGTCAGGGCGATTGTAGATGTGTTCGGCACTGCACCTGGAATGTTCGCCACGGCATAGTGGATGATGCCGTCAAGCGTGTAAACGGGGTCGCTGTGGGTGGTGGCGTGGGAAGTTTCAAAGCAGCCTCCTTGGTCGATGGCCACATCCACCAACACTGTGCCTGGCTCCATCAGCTGGAGCATGTCGCGTGTGATGAGCTTTGGAGCAGCATCACCTGGAATCAGCACCGAACCGACCACGATGTCCACGTCGGCAAGCTCCTTGCGGATGTTGTGCTCGGAGGAGTAGAGAGTGTGGACATTGGAAGGCATTTCCACCTGCAGCTGCTTCAGACGAGGAAGCGAGATGTCGGTGATGGTCACGTCGGCTCCCATACCTGCTGCGAGCCTTGCGGCTGCTTCGCCTACGGTGCCGCCACCCAGCACCAGCACACGGGCAGGCTTCACGCCGGGAACTCCGCTGATCACCTTGCCTTTCCCTCCTTGGGTCTTCTGAAGGTAATAGGCGCCATTCTGAACCGCCATGCGGCCTGCCACCTCACTCATCGGTATGAGTAGCGGGAGCGAGTGGTCGGATTTCTCCACAGTCTCGTAGGCGATGCACACGCCACCGCTCTTCTGCATGGCGAGTGTCAGCTCGTGGTCGCTTGCGAAATGGAAATAGGTGAACACCACCTGCCCATGGCGGATAAGGGCGTATTCGGGAGCGATTGGCTCTTTCACCTTCACAATCATGTCGGCGGACTTATATACATCTTCTATCGTCGGCAGAATCTCCGCTCCGGCTTCTTCATAAAGTTGGTCAGAGAAGCCGCTGCCTTCACCGGCGCTTTTCTGAACATAAACGATGTGGCCGCGGCGGGTCAATTCACTCACGCCCGACGGGGTCATGCCCACGCGGTTCTCGTTGTTCTTAATCTCTTTTGGAATTCCTACTTTCATCTTGATTCTCCTTTCTTAAATAGTTGGTTAGTTATGATTTAAGGTGTACGGAATAAGAGCTGGAAACAATGGGACTGTTCTTGGGGAGCCTGCTGATTTGCTGGCAGAATCCCTTGGAATCAGAATTTAGCCATAGCGTTCTTTGCTCTCAGTCCGTAGATGCAGATCAGCACAAAACACAAGAGTGGCAGCACGAACGACACATTAACGGCTGGATGGCCCATGATGGTGCCGCAGTCGATGATCATGCCCTGGAGCGGCGGCATCAATGCCCCACCCACGATGGCCATCACCAGGAAGGCGGCACCGAGGGTTGTATCGCGGCTGTCCACGCCTTCAAGGGCGATGCCGTAGATTGTAGGGAACATCAGCGACATGAAGAAACTGATGCCCACAAGGCTGCAAAGGCCGACCTTCCCCACAATCAGGATGGCACCAAGCGTGCAGACGGAAGCACCCACTGCGAAGACGGACAGCAGCACGCGTGTGTTCACATAGCGCATCAGGAACGTGGAGATGAAACGGCTGCTGAGGAAAAGCACCATCGCCACGATGTTGTAGGTCTGGGCGGTGGCTTTGTCGATGCCCAAGTTGTCGGCGTATTGGATGATGAAGGTCCACACCATAATCTGAGCTGCCACATAGAACATCTGTGCAGCCACACCCTCGCGGTAAACCACGTTCTTCCACAGGTTGCGGAGCGTCTCACGGGCTGTGTGGATGTTGCCTTCCATCTTCTTTTGTTCAGAGTCTGTCTTCGGCATCTTCATCAGGGCGATGATGATGAACACCACGAGCACCACAAGGCCGATGGCGACGTAGGGGTTGCGGATGATGGCGAGGTCATGCACGCGGATGTCGGCTTTCTCAGCTTCCGACAGTGCGCCGAACACCGTCTGACCCATCGCGTCGCGCTTGTCGGAAATCAGCTGAGGCAACACGATGAAAGATGCTACGGCCATTCCGCACAGCGAACCCATCGGGTTGAATGCCTGCGACAGGTTCAAACGGCGTGTGGAGGTTGATTTGTCACCGAGCGACAGAATGAACGGATTGGCGGTGGTTTCCAGGAAAGCCAGTCCGAAGGTCAGGATGTAGAGTGAAAAGCAGAAGAACATGAAGCTCTGCTGAGATGCTGCGGGAATGAAGAGAAAGGCGCCTGTGGCATACAAACCCAACCCCAGCAGGATGCCGCTTTTGTAGCTGAAACGCCTGATAAACAGTGCGGCGGGAACTGCCATCGTGGCATAACCGCCATAGAATGCAAACTGAATCAGGGAGGCCTTGGCGGCCGATAATTCCATCAACGTTTGAAAGGCTGCCACCATCGGGTTCGTGATGTCGTTGGCAAAACCCCATAAGGCGAACAGCGAGGTGATGGCAATAAACGTGAGCAGATACTTCTTCTCTACTAATTTCTTCTTTTCCATTTTCGTAAATTAGGTGTTGGTGATGCAAAGATAGGGAAAAAAACAAGAATAAGTCAACGTTTTTGTAACACATATTTTAAATATTCAAACAAAATTTGTAATTTTGTGCCTGACTTCTTTGTATATGGTTTCTGATTGATTCATGCGGCATGACATGAAAATCAATCAAGAAAACATTTGTAACTGACTGTAGCACCCAGCGGAGAACCATCTGCCGGATATCTTTTTTTGCGTTATGAAGAAACTCCTTTCTCTTCCACCACATATCGTCAACTGCTTTCATCAAATCACAGAACTGCCTGAACGGGAGTTCTATGCCACCTGCGACCCTGTCGGCCATCGGCTCGGAAGCGGTGGGGGTACTGCATGGCTGCTGGAACAATGCCATGGCAGCGAGGCTCCTGATGTCTCTTTCGACGAGTGGCTCGCAAAAGAGAAACGCATCCTCATCCACGGCGGAGGACAGAGCCGCCGATTGCCGGCCTACGCACCTTCGGGAAAGCTCCTGCTGCCGATGCCCGTCTATCGATGGGAGCGGGGACAGCGGCTCAATCAGAACCTTATGGAACTCCAGCTTCCGCTTTTTCAGCGCATGATGGAGAGTGCCCCCGACGGGCTCAACACCATGGTGGTGAGTGGAGACGTGCTCATCCGCACTGACCAGCCGCTCCAGCCCATGCCAGAGGCGGATGTCGTGTGCTACGGACTCTGGCTCGACTCCGAGGTGGCGAAAAACCATGGTGTCTTCCTGCTCGACCGCCATTCTCCGGGAGTGCTCAAACGCATGCTTCAGAAGCCGTCGGTCAGAGAACTGAAGGAACTGCAGAAAGACCATTTCTTCCTCACCGACATCGGGTTGTGGATTCTCTCCGACAAGGCGGTCGGCGTACTGAGGAAAAGGTCGGAAGACGGCTCTGGCAAGAAAATACAGTACGACCTTTATGCCCAGTTCGGTGGAGCGATGGGTACTGACCCGCTCGCCGACGATGAGGAGGTGGCGGCACTCAAGGTGGTGGTATTGCCGCTCAATGGTGGCGAATTCTATCATTTCGGAACCAGCCGGGAGATGATATCATCCACTTTGGCCGTGCAGAATATCGTCAACGACCAACGGCGTATCATGCATAACGACCGAAGGCCTCATCCTGCCATCTTTGTGCAGAATGCCAAGGTGGACCTCACTTTTTCCGAAAACAACAAAAATATATGGGTGGAAAACAGCTGCGTGAACGCTTCGTGGACACTGACACAGGACAACGTGGTCACAGGTGTGCCGGTCAACGGATGGAAGCTGAGGCTTGACCCGGGCGAATGCATCGACGTGGTGCCGGTGGACAATGAGATGTATGCTGTCAGGACTTACCACATCGATGAGAAATTCGCCGGCGAGGAACAAAACGAAAAACGTTTTCCTCTGCTAACCCAAGAACTGTTGATGCGCTATCCCGACATCGACCTGACGGAAGTGGAACTGCTCAGTGCAGAAGAAATCACCCAAAGGGCCAACCTCAAGAGGCTTTTCGAACAAAGAAAGGCTTTCCAACGGGAGAATTGGAGCGAAATCGCACGCAACTGGAACCATAGCGTGTTCTATCAGCTCGACCTTCATGATGCCGCATGCCAGTTTGAAAAGCTTGGCATCCCCATGCCGGAGCCGCTCCCTGATTCTGCTCCGCTGATGACACGCATTCACGACGCCATGTTTAGGGGAAACGGCCAGCATGCTTTCGAACTGCTACGTCAAGGACTGATTGAACCGGTCATGAAGCAGAAGATGCTGCCACGCATGTCGGTCTATTCCGACCAGATTGTGTGGGGACGGTCGCCCGTGAGAATTGATATTGCGGGTGGATGGACGGATACGCCGCCTTACTGTCTGATGGAAGGAAGCAATGTGGTGAACCTCGCCATCGACCTGAACGGACAGCAACCCCTGCAGGCTTTCATCCGACCAGCTGAACAAAGGCACATCGTGCTGAGGAGCATTGACCTCGGCGACCGCGAAATCGTCAGCACATACGAGCAGTTGGCGGACTTCAAACATGTGGGAAGTCCATTCTCCATACCTAAAGCGGCACTCGCACTTGCCGGATTCATGCCCCAGTTCTGCGCCGAGCGGTATGACAGCTTGGAGCAGCAACTCGAGGATTTTGGTTGTGGTTTTGAGATTTCGCTGCTCTCTGCCGTGCCGAAAGGAAGCGGATTGGGCACCAGCTCCATCCTCGCAGCCACCGTGCTCGGAGCCATCAGCGACTTCTGTGACCTTGCATGGGATAAAAATGAAATATGCCGACGAACCCTTGTGCTCGAGCAGCTCCTCACCACAGGAGGTGGGTGGCAGGACCAATTTGGAGGTGTGCTTGCAGGTGTGAAAAAATTGGAGACCGAAGCGGGATTCACCCAGCAGCCGGTGGTCAGATGGCTGCCCGACAATGTGTTCACTCAGCCTGACTTCAGACCGTGCCATCTACTCTACTACACCGGCATCACCCGGACAGCGAAACATATCCTGGCGGAGATAGTCAGGAGGATGTTTCTCAATGAAAATGCGCAACTCAGCCTGCTCCGACAAATGAAAGAGCACACGCAGGACATGTATGAAGCCATCCAGCGACAGGATTTCCAACGGATGGGTACACTCGTCAGGAAAACTTGGACTCAGAACCAACAGATTGATGCGGGCACAAATCCGGAGGCGGTTAGGGCAATCACCAACCGCATCGACGACCTCTGCCTTGGCTACAAACTGCCGGGAGCTGGTGGGGGAGGCTACCTCTATATGGTGGCCAAAGACCCGCAGGCGGCATCACGCATAAGGCAGATACTCAACGAAAATCCACAAAATCCGAGAGCCCGTTTCGTGGATATGGACATCTCTGCCAACGGCATGCAAATCAGCAGAAGCTGATGGCTGGAGACAGACAGGACTGAAAAGTGAGCCTTAGTAAAAAAACAACTGTATTACAAGATAATGCCTGATTGGTGTGACACATCGGCAGATATTATATTTAAACTACTGACTAAACTGATATGAAATCATTTGCTGTTTTTATGGCTGTCCTTCTGCTGACGGTATCGTCGGCCAGTGCGGCACTACCAGAAAGTAACAAGGAATACTACATCTGGCTCAATATCTATGAGAAACTCCTCGGCTTCAGCGAGGACGATAATTCACCAGCTATTTCGGCTTTTGGGGTCAAACCTGCTGAAAGCTATGTGTTTGTGGCGGAAAACTCCGGGAAAGACGGCTATGTTCTCCTCCGCCATAAGCGTTCCGGTTGGTATCTCGCGGCAAGCTCCTCAAGCTCTTATTCCGTGGTTTTTGAACAAGCCAAATCCTCAGATGACCGGTTCTGCTGGAAGACTGACGTGGGCACTTATTCCTATCTCATCAACAAGAAAAACGGCAAATATCTCGGTGTAGATGGAGCAAATAAAGGGAAGGACTATGTCAGTGTGTATTACGACAAGCCGAAAGGCAGCCATTCGCAGTTCTCTGTCATTCCTGTGGCAGGAAGTACGTGGGATGAAGCCCGGACAGCATGGAACTCAGATGTTTATACGAATGCCCAGGGAGTCCGTGAAATTGACTATTGCCTGGTGAAGGATATGGCCATCGACCGTGATGATGCCGTCGATATCCATATCACAGCCAACACAACTCCTATCAGTGGTTCTTCGAAAATCAACCTCGGAAGCGACCGCACCTGGCTCATCATCGATAACATTCCGCCGAGCCAAGTCATTAGTTCCTATCTCAAATATGTGACTATCAATGGAAAAGCGGCGAGAAACGGCTCTAACTGCCGGGTGGCGGTGTTCCTTAACGGAGCTGTGATTATTCCAACCCCTGCATCGCCTATGACATGTCAGGGAACCAATGGAGAATTCCAACTCTCCGCAGGTACGCACACCAGCCTCGGAACAAACAGCAACACCATGACTTCCTTCGTGCTCCGACGCGGATATATGGCCACCGTGGCATCGGGCAACACCTATGGAGGACACAGCCGGGTCTATGTGGCAGACCATGCCGATCTCAGCGTCACCCTTCCTACTGCCCTGGCCAAGCGGGTGAGCTCGGTCTATGTGAAGCCGTGGCCGTATCTTAGCAAGAAAGGATGGGGTGATACGGGCGGAGCAACCAAGGGACCTCAGTTGAGAGCTAACTGGTTCTGGTCTTGGAGCGCCGGCTACAGCTCAACCAACGATATGGAGTATGTGCCATGTCGTCAGCACCGTTATTGGCCGTCGGCATCAGATGTGAACAATAAGACAGCTACGGCGGCGTTCTCCATCAACGAGCCGGAGCACCCGGAGCAGCATACCAGCGACAAATGTTCGTGTGGCGGCACAATTGATGTATGGACCGCATACACCTATTCTGATGACTTCAAGGCAGGGGCGGGACGAATAGGATCGCCGCAACCTACCGACCTCAGCTATCTCACGCAGTTCTGCCAGCATGTGGACAACAATGCCAGAAGATGTGACTTCACCGTGACCCATGCCTACTGGGACATTGAAGGCAGGAGTGAGAGCAGCTATGCCTCCTGGTTCGCCGACAGGTGCAAGTCGGTGTGGAACAACACGGGACGTCCGCTATGGATAACAGAACTTGAAATCGGCTCGTCGTGGGGTGAGAGCTGGGACAAATATTCCGACAAATACGGCACTTACCGCAAATATCTGCAGGTGCTGCTGCAGAAAATGGAAGAATGCCCGTGGATTGAGCGCTATTGCATTTATAGCTTCGACAACTATTGGGCATGGATGTTCTATAAAGATGGGAGTATAACCCCAGCTGGACAGGTCTATCGCGACCACCGCTCCACATTTGCATACGATTCCAAATACACCAAGACACCTTCATGGTGGGCTCCATCTGCCAAGACGCCGGCTCTTGAAACCAGATATAACGAGGTGGACCAGACCATCTCTTTTGTCATCACCAACCCGAACACCGACATGACAGACCAGCTCATCATTGAACGTCAGAATGCCGACGGATCGTGGAAGACGTTCGCTGAGGTCACTGACCGCTGGAAGTTTGAGAACGTAAAATTCAACATTCCTGCCATGGAGGCAAAGGGAGTGGACATCAATCAGGACCTGTTCAGAGTGACTGTGGTCACGCTCACCGGAAAGACCGTGTCCAGCTCGTCGGCTTCAAGCGGATATATCAAAAACCCGCTGATTGAGACTGATTCCAAAGACGCTGTCGATAAATGGATTTGCGTGAAAGAAGCGCAGAACGGATATACCAAAGCCACCGGCGATACCTATTTAGAAGTGTGGGACCCGAATCCTGCGATTATCAATTTCAACTATTACCAGGATGTGGAGGAACTGCCTGACGGAATCTACCGTCTTCAGGCTAACGTGTTCAACTGCTCCAACGATGTGGAAGGCGCTTTGGTCAATGATGCAGTCGGACTCTATGCCCAGACTGCTGACCAATTCTACTTCTGTCCGGTGAAGAAGGACTCGAAGATGGAAGATGCCGACATGCTCACCATCGACAGCATCATCGTAGATGGTGGAACGCTGAGGGTGGGTGTGCGAAACCTCGGGCAGATGAGTGCCAGATGGGCAGGTGCCGACAACTTCCAACTCATCAGACTTAGCGATATCAATGACGCGGAGGTGCAGCAGCGGAAAACAATCAACGACTGGAAGCTCACACAACTCATGCCTGAAATCGAAAGCACTCCTGATGATACTGACGTCAAAGCCGATATAATGAGGGATGCGACAAGGTTTATCATCAATCCTGAATGCAACAATAAGTCAAGTTACGGATGGACGGTGTCCAACATCGACTACGACACGGCCAACCCATACGTGACGAGCGCCACCAACCCGTATTGGAACAAATGGAAGAGCGGAGCTTTCTCTTCTCAGCTCAAGCAGGAAATCACAGGACTTCCTTCAGGTGACTATTCACTGTCGGCACTTTTCAGGGCGCAGGACACAGCCAACATCAAACTCACCATAGCCGTGGGTGAGGAACAGGTGCAGTCGGCTGATTTTAAGGGTAAGGGAGCTGTGGCTACTGAGACCGACCAATTCCCGAGTGGTTGGAATCAAGTGACCACTCCGACCGTTGAGCTTACCCATGGTCAGACCCTCACCATCAGTATGGACATGTCCTCTGCCGCCACGGCATGGTGGAGTGCTGACCATTTCCAACTCATCTATCATGAAAACTCCACTCCTGTGGCTGTCGAAAGCATAGAAATGGATAAGAACGCTGAATTGTTGCAGGAAAACGGCGACGGAGCAGTTTATGACATTGCAGGAAGAAGAGTGGAGGGCAACCTCAAACCAGGTATCTATATCCGAAACGGACGAAAGTTCCTGAAAAGGTGAGAAACGCCACAATTTAATGAAGTGATAGGGCAATCTATAAATATTTTTCATTTCCGCTTGCATAATTCCTTTTTTTGTTTTAATTTAGCAGATGAAACGAACTCCCTGTTCTCTTGCCGGTCATATCGAAAGAGATGACCGACGAGGGATTGGAGGGGGCTTGATGTCTAACTACTGACTTTTGGAACAACCCTCTAATATATGAACGACAACAACTATTGCGTGATACTTGCAGGTGGGGTGGG
>OMUD01000261.1 GCA_900314125.1 uncultured Prevotellaceae bacterium
ACAAGGGCTGAGACCAACTTCGGATATGTGCAGATGGGTGAGCGGATGGGACATGATATCTATCAGGTCAAGTCTTTCACCGAAAAACCGGAGATGGAGTTTGCCAAGATCTTCATGGAGGACGGAGAATTTCTCTGGAATACCGGACTCTTCGTCTGGAAAGCGGACGATTTCCTACGGCTGGCTCACGAACATGGAGAGGCGCAGTTCCCCAACTTCAAAAAGACGGCCAGCATGATTGAGAACGGGCTGAAAATGGTGGAAATCGTGAGAAACGCATTCTCCATATGTCCAAACATCACTATCGAGCGGGTCTGTCTGGAAAAAATGGAACATACGGATGTTATGCTCTGCCATTTCGGATGGACAGACCTCGGCACATGGCATTCACTCTACAATGTCATGCCGAAACAAAACGAGAACGTAGTCATGAGAGGTATGGGAATGCTCTACGATTGTAAAGGCTGCATCGTTCGTACTCCGCAGGACAAGATTGTCATCCTGCAGGGACTCGAGGACTATGTGGTGGTGGAGGAGAACAACATTCTCGTCGTATGTAAGAAAGAAGACCAGAATGCCATCAGAAAATTTGTCAACGATGTGAATATCAGCCTTGGTGATGAGTTTATCTGATACGTACCTTCATGATGTTTTATGTATAACCTATTAAAATGAATATTCTATGACTCCTCACAATTCAGCACCCGAAGGTGCTTTTGCAAAAACGGTTCTCATGCCGGGCGACCCGCTGAGAGCAAAACTGATAGCCGACTCATTCCTTTCTGATGTCTCGCTGGTGACTTCTGTCCGAAACATGCTCGGATTCACTGGAAAGTACAAAGGAGTGCCTGTGTCGGTCATGGGAAGTGGAATGGGCATGCCGAGCATCGGAATCTATTCTTATGAACTCTATAAATTCTATGGGGTGGACAACATCATCAGGATTGGGTCGGCGGGAAGTTACAAACCGTGGCTCAACGTGAAGGATGTGGCTCTCGCAAAGTCGGCATTCAGTGAGTCTTCCTTCGCATTCGTGCAAAATGGATGTGAGGACAAGACACTTTATCCTAACCCAATCATCAACGACGCCATCTTGAAAAAGGCGGAGGAAATGGGAATTGACTGCAAGCAATGCGTGGTCCATTCTTCCGATGTGTTCTACACCGACCCGGAGCGTGAATCTTGGCAGCAACTCTCTGAACGCACGGGAACAGATTGCGTGGAAATGGAGAGTTTTGCACTTTTCCATAACGCCAACTACCTGAAAAAGAATGCGGCGTGCCTGCTCACCATCTCCGACTCGTTTGTCAGCCATGTGGAACTCTCTGCGGAGGAGCGGCAGAACTCATTCACCGAAATGCTCACGCTGGCATTGGAGACGGCCATCTCGCTCTGATCGCCTTTATCAGAACTACAAAGCAACCAAATCCGTAAATCGGGTTGGTTGCTTTTTTTTGTGCTGTTTTGACACAAAAAATAGTGAAAAATCAAAAATCTTCTTTCTTCTTTATTTATTCTTCATGATTTTTTTGTAACTTTGCAATTCTTTCGGGAAATGCTTCTAAATCAGCCGCATTTTCCAGACTTGACGAGAATGAAATAATTATCAATAAAAAAACGTAAGACGCAAATGAACATTACATTGCAGACGACCGACAAACTCAACGGAGTGGTTACGGCCGTGGTGGAACCTGCCGACTATCAGGAGAATGTTAAGAAAGCTATCAAGGAGTTCAGAAAGAACGCCGACATGCCGGGATTCCGAAAGGGAATGGTGCCGGAAGGACTCATCAGAAAGAAGTATGGCACATCCATCCTCGCTGAGGAAATGAACAAGCTCCTTCAGAGCAAACTCTACGAATATATCCGTGAGAACAAAATCAATATGCTTGGCGAACTGATGCCTACTGAAGGTAATGACAAGATTGAACTTGTCGATGGAAATACCTTCACTTTCACTTTCGATATCGCCATCGCACCGGAAATTAAGGTGGAGCTGTCTGCCAAAGATAAACTCCCATACTTCCAGGTTGAAGTAGAGGATAAGGTGGTTGACGCTCAAGTGCAGATGTACAGGCAGCGTGGTGGAAACTACGAGAAAGTGGATTCCTACGAGGACAACGACATGGTCAAGGGCGCTGTTGTGGAGGTTGACAAGAAGGGCAACCCTGTGGAAGGCGGTGTGACTGCTGAAGGCGTGGTGATGCTTCCGAAATATTTCAAGAACGACAAACAGAAGAAACTTTTCGAGAAAGCCAAGACCAACGACGTTATCACCTTCAATCCAGCTGAGGCTTACGACAACAGCGAGGCTGAGTTGGCTTCCCTCCTGAAAATCGAAAAGGAGCAGGTGGCTGAACATAAGGGCGACTTCCAGTTCACCATCAGCGAAATCACACGCTATGTGCCAGGACCACTCAATCAGGAACTCTTCGATCAGGTGTTCCCTGGTGGCGAAGTGAAGTCGGCTGAGGACTTTTCCGCCAAAATCAAGAGCCAACTCCAGGAGCAGTACGACAAGGATGCTGACTACCGTTTCCTCGGCGACCTGAGAAACTACCTCTTCGAGAAAGTGGGCGAGGTGGAATTCCCAGACGAGAAAATCAAGAAAATCATGAAGGCCAACGCCAAGAATGAGGAAGAGGTGGAAGCAAACTACCAGAAGAATATCGAATCTCTCAAGTGGCACCTTATCAAGGAACAGCTCGTTGAGCAGAACCAAATCAAGGTGGAGGACACGGATGTCATCGACATGGCAAGGGAGGTGACAAAAATGCAGTTCGCACAGTATGGTCTCATCAACATCCCTGAGGAGTATATCAACAACTCAGTGAATGAGATGCTCAAAAAACGTGAGACAGTAGATAACCTCATCGACCGGAGCATTGAGATGAAGCTTGCCAAGGCGCTCAAGGAGATTGTCAAACTCAATGTGAAGAAGGTGTCAGTGGAGGAATTCAACAAGATGCCGTAATTGAAACTGCTGACACAGGATAAAAAAGTTGCGGACTTGATCGGAGTTTGCAACTTTTTTGTTTCTTCTCTTGCTGCTGGCATTTTTTTTGCTGCTTAGGTCTGGTACCAGACTAAATTTTAAAAAGGTGACAACTCACCAGAAAACACATTGATAATATGATTAACGACTTTAAGAAATTTGCAAGGGCTAACGCCGGCGTCAGCAGCATGGTGCTCGACGACGTCATCAAATCGCAAGCGGGATACCTCAACCCTTACATCCTTGAGGAACGACAGCTCAACGTCACACAGTTGGATGTGTTCTCACGACTCATGATGGACCGCATCATTTTCCTTGGAACGGAAATCAATGACTACACGGCCAATGTGCTCCAGGCGCAGATGCTCTACCTCGACTCTGTGGATCCGGAGAAGGACATCAGCGTGTATGTGAACTCACCGGGCGGCAGCGTCAGCGCCGGACTCGGCATCTACGACACCATGCAGTTCATCAACTCCGACGTGCAGACCATCTGCACGGGTATGGCGGCTTCCATGGCTGCTGTGCTCCTGGTGGCAGGTCAGAAAGGAAAGAGAGCGGCGCTTCCACATTCCAGGGTCATGATCCATCAGCCGATGGGCGGTGCGCAGGGACAGGCCAGCGATATCGAAATCACAGCGAAGGAAATCCAGAAATACAAGAAGGAGCTCTACAACATCATCGCACAGCATTCGGGACAGCCTTTCGACAAGGTGTGGGCTGATTCTGACCGCGACTACTGGATGACCGCTGAGGAGGCGAAGGAGTATGGAATGATCGACAATATTTTCACAAGGAAGAAATAAAAGCTGATGGCTAACAACAAACGTACTTGCTCTTTTTGTGGACGGAGCGACAAAGAAGTGAGGCTCCTGATTTCAGGACTCGACGGGTTTATCTGTGATGAGTGTGCTGAGCAGGCTCACCAGATTGCCACGCTCGACAAACCGGATACGGGTAACCACTTCAATCTTGAGAAACTGCCGAAACCAAAGGAAATAAAGGCTTTTCTCGACCAGTATGTCATTGGGCAGGATGATGCAAAAAAGGCGTTGTCGGTGGCTGTTTACAACCACTACAAACGTTTGAAATACAAAGATCAGGACGACGACGGGGTCGAACTTGAGAAATCTAACATCATCATGGTGGGAAACACTGGTACGGGAAAAACGCTGCTGGCCAGAACCATCGCCAAGATGCTCGTTGTTCCTTTTACCATCGTTGATGCAACGGTCCTTACGGAAGCTGGATATGTGGGCGAGGACGTGGAAAGTCTTCTTTCAAGACTCCTGCAGGAATGCGACTATGACCCGAAGGTGGCGGAGACGGGTATCGTCTTCATCGACGAAATTGATAAGATTGCAAGAAAAAGCGACAACCCGTCCATCACACGCGATGTCAGTGGTGAGGGTGTGCAGCAGGGATTGCTCAAACTTCTCGAAGGCTCTGTCATCAATGTTCCTCCATACGGAGGACGTAAGCATCCTGAGCAACAGTTCATCCAGGTTGACACCAAGAACATCCTCTTTATCTGTGGCGGTGCATTCGACGGAATCGAGAAAAGAATCGCTAATCGCCTCAACACCAATGTCGTGGGATTCGACGCGGTGGAAAACTCAGCAAAAGTGGACAAGGCCAACCTGCTTCAATATATTGCGCCTATGGATCTTAAGGCTTTCGGGCTCATACCGGAAATCGTGGGACGTCTGCCTATCCTCACTTATCTCAAACCGCTCGACAAGAAGGCGCTCAGGGATATCCTCACTGAACCGAAGAATTCCATTATCCGTCAGTATGTGCACCTCTTCAAGCTCGATGGGGTGGAACTTGTGTTCACCGACGACGCACTCGACTTCATCGTTGATAAGGCGGTGGAATACAAACTGGGCGCACGTGGGCTGAGATCCATAGTGGAGTCGGTCATGACAGAACCGATGTTTGAAATACCGTCCACGAAAAAGAAAATATTGGTGGTCGATAAGGAATATGCGCAAAAGCAAATCGAAAAGACCAATCTCAATATCTTAAGCAATAAGATGAGCGAATGATTCGCTCATCTTTTTTTTCTTTTGTTTGCAAATAAAATTGCAAAAATATTTGGTTTTTTCAGTAAGGAGTATTATCTTTGTTAAACTAATGCGACGTTCTGAATAAAACACAATGGAGAACTTAGCGGTGAGTAAAGACGAGAATAAAGTCTTGATGCCATAGAATATCTCTTTATGGAATCAGGCGGCAACTTTTGATTAACACATTAACCAATACCGATGAACAAACCAGCAACCCTCAAGCAAGCCCTGAAATATTATTTCGGATTCGACCATTTCAAGGGACAGCAGCAAGACATTATCACCAGCCTTATGGAGGGTAATGATGTGTTCGTGCTTATGCCTACGGGAGGGGGAAAGTCGCTTTGCTATCAGTTGCCGGCATTGCTCATGGAGGGAACTGCTATCGTCATATCGCCACTCATCGCACTGATGAAAAATCAGGTTGACGCCATCAAGAACTACAGCGAGGAGGACAGCGTCGCACATTTCATCAATTCTTCGCTCAGTAAGGCTAACATCGATGCCGTGAAGGAGGATATCGTCAATGGAAAGACAAAGCTCCTCTATGTGGCGCCTGAGTCGCTTACCAAGCAGGAATACGTGGATTTCCTTAAACAGGTGAAAATCTCGTTCTATGCCATCGATGAGGTGCACTGCATCTCAGAATGGGGACACGACTTCAGGCCTGAATACAAGAATATCAGACCGATTGTGGAGAAAATAGGACGTGCGCCAATCATCGCCCTCACAGCCACCGCCACCGACAAGGTGAAACTCGACATCAAGAAAAATCTCGATATTCTCGACTGTGTGGAGTTCAAGTCGTCGTTCAACAGACCGAACCTCTATTATCAGGTAAAGCAGAAAATCGCCAATTCCACCAATAAAGATATCGTGCGCTTCATCCGCAAGAATGAGCATAAGAGTGGCATCATCTATTGCATGAGCCGTAAGACGGTGGAGGAACTGGCGGCGTTCCTTGTTGCCAACGACATCAAGGCTGCACCTTACCATGCAGGACTTGATTCCAATCTCAGGAGCAAGACCCAGGATGACTTCATCATGGAAAGGACTGAGGTTATCGTGGCCACCATCGCATTCGGTATGGGTATCGACAAGCCTGACGTTAGGTTTGTCATCCATTACGACATTCCAAAAAGCCTTGAGGGATATTATCAGGAGACAGGACGTGCAGGACGCGACGGCGGAGAGGGGCAGTGCATCGCATATTACAGCAAGGAAGACCTCCGAAAGCTGGAAAAACTCATTGCCGCAAAAAATGGGCGGGAGCAGGAAATAGGTCGCCAGCTCCTACATGAAACAGCCAATTATTGTGAGTCGTCGGTGTGCCGGCGGAAGCTGCTGTTGCATTATTTTGGAGAGGATTACAACGAGGAGAACTGTGGAAACTGCGACAACTGCCTACATCCTAAGAAAAGGGTGGACGTGATGGAGCAGCTGCAGTTCATGCTACGCACCATCCAACTCACCAAAGAGAACTTCAAGGCGGAATACATCATCAATATCCTTAGGGGCAACGAGACGGACGCCATCACAAGCAGGGGACATGAGAACCTGGAGACGTTCGGGGAAGGATGCGACACCGAGGAGACCATGTGGAACGCCATCGTCAACCAGGCCATCCTCACAGGGATGATCTATAAGGATGTGGATAACTACGGCATCCTCAAACTCATGCCTGAAGGCAAGAAATTCATCAAGAAACCTTATGCTTTCCTCGTGACAGAGGACAATGACTTCGAGGAGGATGGCGAGCAGGATGCAGGTGGCGTTAGTGGAGGAACCGACCAGGTGCTCTACAGAATGCTCATCGACTTGAGAAAATCCATCTCAAAAAAACTGCAGCTACCGCCGTATGTCATCTTCCAGGACGGCTCCATCGATGCCATGTCCACCCTCTATCCCATCACTATCGATGAGCTCAAAAATATTCCGGGAGTGGGAGAAGGAAAAGCGAAACGATATGGAAAGGAGTTCTGCGAACTGATCAAACGGCATTGTGAGGACAATGAGATCGAACGTCCGATGGATATCGTCGTCAGGTCAGTGCCCGACAGGTCGAAAAACAAACTGGCCATCATCAAGAGCATTGATGCTGAGAAATCGCTCGACGAGATGTCGAAGATGCTCGGTCTTTCCCAAGATGAGGTGCTCGATGAGATGGAGGCCATTGTCTATAGCGGAACCAAACTCAACGTTGACTATATGCTTGAGGAACTGGAGGTGGATGAGGAGGTTGTGGAGGATATCTACGACTATTTCAGACAAAGCAAGACCGACAGTCTTGATGCGGCGATGGACGAACTCGACGAAAGCTACTACGAGGAGGATATCAGACTCGTCAGAATCAAATTCCTGTCGGAAATGGCCATCTGACCATCTGCTGAAAGGAAGGGATAACATGAAATTATAAACTCCATTTGGCAGAATGGGGGATTTCTGTCGCTATACCCGGTTTTATTGGGTGGCATCATCCATTTTTTGAACCTTTAGTTTCTGTTTTCAATTTTATTTCGTATCTTTGTGCGCAATAATAAAAACTCATCCCTATGTCTTCATTTATTGCAGAAAAAGTAATGATGGAAGGACTTACTTTCGATGATGTGCTGCTTGTGCCCGCATATTCCGAAATCCTTCCACGCGAAGTTTCCCTGTCAACAAAATTCTCTCGTAACATCGAACTGAAAATTCCGTTCGTCACAGCGGCTATGGACACTGTGACGGAGTCGTCCATGGCTATCGCTATCGCCAGGGAAGGAGGAATCGGTGTGATTCACAAGAATATGTCGATAGAGGAACAGGCACGCCAAGTGGCTATCGTGAAAAGAGCGGAAAACGGAATGATTTATGACCCTGTCACAATCAAGCGTGGATCAACCGTGGGACAGGCGCTCGGCATGATGGCGGAATACCACATCGGAGGAATTCCGGTGGTGGACGACGACATGCACCTCGTGGGCATCGTCACCAATCGTGACCTCAGGTTCCAGACTGATATGAATTGTCTGATTGATGAGGTCATGACTGCCGACAACCTCATCGTCACACATCAGAAGACAGACCTTGACCAAGCGTCAAGAATATTGTTGCAACATAAGATAGAGAAATTGCCGGTGGTGGATGATGACAACCGGCTCATCGGACTCATAACTTATAAGGACATCACCAAGGCTAAGGATAAACCAATGGCCTGCAAGGATTCAAAAGGACGGCTCAGGGTAGCAGCAGGAGTGGGTGTGACCAACGACACCCTGCAGCGCATGGAGGCACTCGTGAAGGCAGGAGTCGATGCCATCGTCATCGATACGGCGCACGGACACTCTGCTTCTGTCATCCAGAAGGTGAGAGAGGCTAAGGCTGCATTCTCTGATGTTGATATCGTGGTGGGAAACATCGCTACGGGTGAGGCTGCCAAGATGCTTGTAGAAGCTGGTGCCGATGCTGTGAAAGTGGGTATCGGGCCAGGCTCTATCTGCACCACACGTGTGGTTGCGGGTGTGGGTGTTCCTCAGCTCTCTGCCATCTACGACGTGGCGAAAGCGCTCGAGGGAACAGGCATCCCCCTCATTGCCGATGGTGGCCTGCGCTACAGCGGCGATGTGGTCAAGGCTATCGCAGCCGGTGGCACTTGTGTGATGGTCGGCTCGCTTGTGGCAGGCACGGAAGAGGCGCCGGGGGAGACCATCCTCTTCAATGGGCGTAAGTTCAAGTCATACCGTGGAATGGGCTCGCTCGAAGCTATGGAAAACGGGTCGAAAGACCGTTATTTCCAGTCGGGTGTGGCCGATAATAAGAAACTGGTTCCGGAAGGTATCGCCGGACGTGTGCCTTACAAAGGAACCGTGCAGGAGGTGGTGTTCCAGCTCGTAGGAGGTCTGCGCTCTGGCATGGGCTACTGCGGAGCCAAAGATATACCAGCCCTCAATAAAGCTAAGTTTGTGAGAATCACCAGCGCAGGTGTGCTCGAAAGCCATCCACACGAGGTCATCATCACCAGCGAGGCTCCTAACTACAGCAGACATCAGTAAGATTCAGCACTGTAATTAGAAAAGAGCATTTTTATAATAAAAAGTGTTAAAAAACACCTTTAAAAAGTGGACGCAATGGCTTTGCGTCCACTTTTTTCTCATTTTTTGCGTTTTTTTATGTAACTTCGCATCGAATTATGTGCTGAAAGATGGGAACAATTGTGGATAACATGTCTTCCCAATCCTTGGCGCGCTTTCATTTCATGTAAAAAGATTAAATGATCACAATTATGAATAAAGCTTTTATTTTTGCTGCTGCGATGGCGCTTACTCCGTTTGTCTCTGTCAATGCACAGGACAACGACCCGGTCATCATGAAAATTAACGGACATGATATCAGAAGGTCTGAGTTTGAGTATTCATACAACAAAAACAATTCGGAGGGGGTCATAGACAAGAAAAATGTGCAGGAATATGTGCAGCTTTATGTCGATTATAAACTCAAAGTCGAGGCGGCTAAGGATGCGGGGCTTGACACGCTTTCCAACATCAAGACCGAACTCCAGGGCTACAGGGAGCAAATCGTGTATCCTACCATCGAGAACCCTGCTTTTGTGGAAGAACAGGCGTACAAGACTTATCTCCGCACCAAACAGCATTTTGGAGATGAGGACCTGCTCAACTGCCAGCATATTCTCATCCTCATGCGTCAGGATGCCACCCAGGCTCAGCAAAACGAGGCAAAAGCCCGAATCGACTCCATCTATAACTGCATCAAGCAGGGACAGGACTTCGCTGAACTGGCAAAAAAACATTCGCAGGACCCAGGGTCGGCACGCAACGGAGGCACGCTGCCGAGATTCGGAAAAGGACAGATGATTCCAGATTTCGAGAAGGCGGCTTACGCACTCAAGGTGGGGCAGATTTCCGAACCATTCAAGTCGGCTGCAGGATGGCATATCGTCAAGATGAACGAAAGAAAGCCGTTCGAACCGTATGCACACCATCATAACGACATCGTCAACTTCCTCAACCGCCAGAACGGATTCAAGGAGGCGGCTGCCGAGGCGCTTATCGACTCACTCGCTAAACAAAGAGGAGTGGACAAGAATGTGGTGTTCGAACAGCTCTTCAACGATATGATCGCCAAGGACAGTGAAGCCAGGAACCTTGCTCAGGAATACTACGACGGAACGCTCATGTTTGAGGTCAGCAAGACCCAAGTGTGGGATAAGGCTGCCAACGACACTGAAGGTCTGGAGCAGTATTTCAAGAAGAACAAGAAGAATTACAAGTGGACTGAGCCGCATTTCAAAGGTATTGTGGTTCACGCCAAAGATCAGGACACGTTTGACAAGGCCAAGGCGCTCACCAAGAAAATGGACCCGGAACAGTGGGCTACGGAAATCGTGAAAACCCTGAATACCAATGAAGAGAAGGTGGTCAGGGTGGAGAAGCTGGGCGTGTTCAAGAAGGGTGACAACAAGTTCATCGACAAATATGCTTTCAAGAGCGATGTGGAAGTCAAGGAACTCAAGGACTATCCGTTCTCTCAGGTCATCGGCAAGATGATGAAGAAGCCGAAGTCTTATGCCGATGTCAAGGGTAAGATTGTGGCAGACTATCAGAAGGAAAAGGAGGACGAATGGGTCAGAGGCCTCAGGGCTAAATATCCAGTGGAGGTCTATCAGAACGTGGTCGATACAGTCAACAAGCATTGAACAGCACGGTCCGATTCGACACTTAACTTGAAGATTTGTACGGATTGCTGACGTGCACCAATTATAAATACCCAACAAACAACAAGATATGAAATTCAATCTGTTTTCTATTATCGCCTTGCTCAGTATGATGCTTGTTCCTGAAGCAAAAGCTCAGCGAAATGTCATCGACGAGGTAGTCTGGGTGGTTGGCGATGAGCCGATACTCAAGTCTGACGTGGAACAGGCACGGCTCGAGGCCATCTCTTACCGGATGAGGATTGAAGGCGATCCATATTGTGTCATTCCTGAGCAGCTGGCTGTGCAGAAACTGTTTCTGCATCAGGCTGCAATCGACAGTGTGGAGGTGTCCGACAGCGAAATCATAGGCAAGGTGGATGAGCAGCTCGAGGAATATGTCACAGTGCTCGGCTCCAAAGAGAAAGTGGAGGAGTACTTCGGCATGACCTATGCGCAGAAGCGTGAACAGCTCACAGAGAACTTCAGAAACGAGCGGATGATTCAGGAGGTGAGACAAAGCCTTGTGAAGGACATTAAGGTCACACCGGCAATGGTGCGCAAACATTTCAAGGACATGCCGGAGGACAGCCTGCCGTTTGTGCCGACTAAGGTGGAGGTGCAGATCATCACTCGAGAACCAGTCATCAGCCCTGAGGAGATTGAACGGGTAAAGGCGTTGCTGAGAGATTATACGGAGCGTGTGAAGTCGGGAAGCACCAAATTCTCCACACTCGCACTTATGTACTCTGAAGATGGTTCGGCACAGAATGGTGGAGAGATAGGGTGGAGCTATAAGGGACGCCTCGCTCAGGAGTTTGCTGATGTGGCGTTCAAACTCACTGACCCGAACACTGTGTCGAAAATTGTGGAGACAGAATTCGGATTCCATATCATCCAGCTCATAGAGAAACGTGGCGACAGAATCAACTGCCGGCATATTCTCAAGAAACCGAAAGCTTCGGAAGAAGCCATCATGAAGGCCTTCGCCGACCTCGACTCCATTTCCGAGGAACTCAATAAAGGACTTTACACCTTTGAACAATGTGCGCAGTTTGTGTCGCACGACAAGGACACCCGAAACAATTACGGAATCATGAGGTATGTCAACAATGAGACTGGCGAAGTCTATACCAAGATGGAGATGAAAGAACTCCCGGCGGAAGTGGCGAAGCAGGTGGGAGGACTCCGGGTGGGTGAACTCTCCAAGCCGTTTCTCATGACCAACAGCAAGGGCAAAGAGGTTGTGGCTATCGTCAAACTCAAGGATAAGACCGAGGGACACCGCGCCACGATGAAGGACGACTACCAGACCCTTCAGGATGTGGTGCAGGCCAAGATGGCGGAAGAGAAAATTGAAAAGTGGATAAAAGAAAAGCAGAAGACCACCTATGTGAGAATTAACGAGGATTGGAGAAACTGCGATTTCAAATACGACGGCTGGATTAAGAAATAACAATCAAGAAGAAACTATGAACCGTAAAATGAGAAAGTTTCGCTTCGTCAATCATCACAAGGGAAGAACAGTGACCATGCTGTTCTTCTGTTGCTTATTGACGGCGGCGGCTGCGGCAGTCGGAGCGGCGGATTTTTTCTCATTGTTGGGCACGGAAAGGGCGGACGACGACCCGCAACCGGCATCAAAAATTGAAATACTCCATTCCGACGTGCTCTTCAAGAGAGCCAACGACCCAAGGGCTGACGTGCTGGTGGGCAACGTGAAATTGCGACATGAGGGAGCGCTGCTCGATTGCGACAGCGCAAGATACTATAAGGACAACAACTCTTTCTATGCATTCGGAAGAGTGGTTCTGCTGCAAGGCGACACCCTCAAACTCTATTGCGACACCCTCGACTACTATGGCGACTCCAGGGTGGCGAAGGCAAGAGGAAAGGTGAGGCTCTACCATCGCAACAGAAGGCTGGAAACCAAAAAACTCGAATATGCCCGACTCCAGGGAGAAGCCAAATATTATGAGGGTGGAACCATCTATCAGGAAGACAAGGTGCTCTATTCCTATTATGGAGAATACAACACGTTCACGCACTTGGCTGTCTTCACTCAGGATGCCAAGCTGAGGGATTCGCAGAACACCATCACCTGCGACGTGGGGCAGTACAACACCAACACGCATATATCCATATTGAAGAATAACGTGGTACTGACCACCAAGGACGGAAACGTGATGTATTCCGACAACGGAAAATACGACTCCGACCAGCATTTCATGCAGGCGTGGGACAATGTGAGGATTGTGGACAAGGACAAGAACCAACTCTTCTGCGACAGGGGAGATTACAATTCCAATACAAAACTCGCCAACTGCTACGATAACGTCAGGTCGGTCGATACGAAAGGGAATGTGCTGGAATGCGACAAAGGTGACTACAACACCGACACCAAACTCATGCATTGCTTCGACAACGTGAAACTCACCGACACGGACACCAATGTGCTGCTGTGTGAGGAGGGGGAGTACGATGGAGTGACGGGGCTTGCCAAGTTTCGCACCAATGTGGTGCTCACTGATAAAGATGGGGGAAAGCTTGTGTGCGACCATGGCACCTACGACTCCAACACCAACTTGGCAGACTTCTATGAGAATGTGAAACTCACCAAACCTGACGGGAAGGGGGAACTCGTGACTTCTCACGTCATCTACAACACCAAAACCGAAATCGCCAAAATCGACACGGAAGCCAACATCATGGGCGCCGACGGAGAGTTTATCTATACCACCAACGGTGAATACAACACGAAAACCGGTATGGCTGAGCTCTTCGACAGGTCGTACATCATCAAGGACGGAAGGCGTATCGACGGCGACAAACTCCGGACCTACAAGCAGGAGGAAACAGGATACACCATTGATGAGGCTATTGGAAACGTCATTATCAGCGACCCTGTCAACCAGTTCGGACTGACCGGCGACCGCTGCGTGAGGGTGGAGGAGACAGGAATTGACAAGGCGTACGGAAACGCAGTGGCCACCGACTCTGTCAACAAATGCCAAGTGCTCGGACATCTGCTCGAATACAATGAGGAGACGGGGTATGCCATGGCGACCGACAGTGCTGAGGCAATTTACTATTATTACGAGGACACTGTCTATGTGCACAGCGACACAATGAAACTCTTCACCTACAACATCAACACGGATTCGGTGTATAGGAATCTCTTTGCTTACAACAAGGTGAGGATGTTCCGAAACGACATACAGGGGGTGTGCGATTCACTGGTGCACCTCATGAAAGACTCCTGCACCTACATGTATGGACAACCCATCATCTGGAATCTCAACCAACAAGTGTTCGGAGAGGAAATCCGGGTATATAACAACGACAGCACCATAGACTGGGTGCATGTCATCAACCAAGCCATGACCATCGAGCAGGTGGACTCCGTGTCCTACAACCAGGTGCAGGCGAAGGAGATGTTCAGTTACTTCAAGAATGGAGAAATCGATCACAACGTTGCGAAAGGAAATGTTTATGTCACCTATTTTATCGATGAGGAAAACGGAGCAAGGATAGGAATGAACTATACGGAGACCACCGAGCTCAAGCTCTTCATGGAAAACAAGAAGGTGAAACGGGTGTGGATGCCGGCGGCTACAGGCACCATGTATCCGCCCGTCAAGATTCCTGAAGAGAAACGCTACCTTCCTGCCTTTGCTTGGTTTGCTGACATACGGCCGAAAAACAAGGATGACATCTTCCTTTGGAAAGCGAAGGATGAGAGCAAGATGCTGAAGAAATCCACGCAAAAGAAAGTGCCGCTCCAAAAACTCGACCAACTCAAAGAATAGGACTATGAATTTGGGAAACAGGATGGACAGGACTTTTTAATGCGTTACTTAGGCAGGGTGCCTTACAAATTTGGCTATATCGAGAGAACACACACATTAATATATTATAAAGAAAAACAAATCAATATGGGCCTTTTCACAGTCAGAAAACCAAGGGGCTTCAGGAGAAGCTACATCTATTACGATGAGCGCAAGGAAAAACGTCAGCAGATCAAGGAGAATGCTGAACGTGAACTCGGACTGCTGCCAGAGAAAGAATTTTCTCCAGAAGATATAAGGGGAAAGTTCGTACAGGCCACCAAGCACCTTAAACGACGCAAGGAGAAAGAAGCGGCTGGAAAAAAACCGATGAAACCCATGGTGGGCATACTGCTCATTATCGCGCTTATCGCGCTCATGTTCTTCCTCATGATGTAATACTTTTTTAGAACTATAAAAACATGTCCGATATAATTCATCTGCTGCCCGATTCCGTCGCTAATCAGATTGCGGCGGGAGAAGTGGTGCAAAGACCCTCATCCATCGTTAAAGAAATGGTGGAGAACGCTATTGACGCTGGTGCCGACGACATTCAAGTCGTCATCGTCGATGGGGGCAAGACGTGTGTGCAGGTGATTGACAACGGAACGGGCATGTCGGAAACAGACGCACGTATGGCATTTGAGCGCCATGCAACATCAAAAATCGCCAAGGCGCAGGATATTTACAACCTCTCCACCATGGGCTTCCGGGGTGAGGCGCTCGCTTCTATCGCCGCTGTGGCACAGGTGGAGATGAAGACTCGAAGAAGTGAGGATGAGGTGGGAACACTCCTGCAAATTGATGGGGCAAAAGTGGTGGAACATAAACCTGTGGCTTGCCCGAAAGGGACGAACATCGCGGTCCGAAACCTGTTCTTCAATATCCCCGTGAGGCGCAAGTTCCTAAAAAAAACGCAGACGGAACTCAACAACATCGTGCAGGACTTTGAAAGAATCGTGCTCGTCTATCCCGAACTGAAATTTCTCCTCACCCACAATGACACGCCGGTATTCCGGCTCGCCAAGTCCAATCTGAAGCAACGGATAGCAGATGTTTATGGTGCAAGGCTCGCCGACACGCTCCTGCCTGTGCAGACGGAAACCTCGCTTGTCAGTGTCACTGGATTCGTGGGAAAGCCGGAGGATGCGAAACGGAAAGGTGCAAAGCAGTTCTTTTTCGTTAACGGACGGTTCATGAAGCATCAGTATTTCCATGCGGCTGTAGAAAGGGCATACGATAACATCATTCCCCAGGGAGAGCACCCCAACTACTTCATCTACCTGCATGTCGATCCGCAAAACATCGATGTCAATGTCCACCCCACAAAGACGGAAATCAAATTCGAAAACGAGCAGATTATCTGGCAGGTCATCAATGCCGTCGTCAGGGAGGCCATCGGAAAGTTCAATAAGGTCCCTGTCATCGACTTCGACAGAAAAGAGGACGACATCAATATCCCGGCAATGCCTAACGACGGGAGTGTGGTGAGAATGCAACCTAACAGAAACACCACCTTCAATCCGTTTAATAGCGGCAAAAGGGAGGAAAGCCAAAGGCCGCTCTACGATTGGCAAAAACTATATCCGCAGGAAAAAACGGATGGTGGTGCCGAATCCCATGAAGTAATCCTGCAGGGAGCGCTCTCCAGGCAGGTGCCTGAGCAAAAGTCTATCTGGAACATGCAGGATGAGGCTCCTGATCAGGAAAAGACAGACTGGCACGAAGACCGACTGGATGATTCGAAAGAAATGTTCCAGCTCAACGATAAATTTATTGTGTGTGTGGAGAACAACGGACTCAGAATCTTCGACCAGCACAGGGCGCATGTGTGCGTGCTCTTCCGCGACTATATCCAGCGGATAGACAATCAGGGAAATGTGGCGCAGGGAATGCTCTTCCCTGAAATCATTCAGCTTTCCAAGGCGGAAGTGGCGGCGCTCGAGAATGTGGAAGAGGAAATCAAGGCGGTGGGGTTTGAACTCACCTCGCTTGGAAATGGCGCCTATTCGCTCAATGCCATTCCTCCGGGACTGGAATCGACCGACTACGACACGCTGCTCCACAACCTGCTCTTTGCCGCTATGGAGAATAAGAATGCGCTGCGGCAGAACGTTCAGGAGAAACTGGCTTTGGCCATGGCGCAGAACACGGCTGTGGCATACGGACAGAAACTCAATCTCAATGAGATGAGGTCGCTTGTCGGAAAATTGGACGATGCAGGCCTGCCTGCCAGAACCCCTGACGGAAAAATTGTGTGGGCGGATGTTGATGGCAACTACATCGAACGGCTTTTCTGAGCAATCTTCACCGTTGTTGACGATTTGATACCCTGCAAGCCGAATTTTTAGCCCTAAAAATAAGGATTTTTAAGAAAATAATGCCTGTTTCAACTCCTTTTACAATCAAATTATAAAAAAAAACACCGAAAATGTTAAAAAAATGATTTTTTTTTGAATTATATGGTGCTTATATTCCAAGAAAATACTAAATTTGCAGTGATTTTAGGTTAATTTCGCCTTTTTCTCTTTGAAAAAGGGGCAATTTAACGTGAATTAAGACGAAAGAGAAATAGAAAAGAGACAACAAAGTTTATAATTTATTGTTTTATTCAAAAAAGTGTTTATGAAAAAGTTTATGATTGCGCTGGCTTTTGCTAGCCTTGGAACTGCTACAGTAAACGCACAGAACACTGTAGCACTCAATCCTTTCTGGAGCAACTGGTTTGTTCAGGTGGGCGTTGACATGTCTCTCCAGAACCCAGAGTACACTCAGGATTGGCTTAAGGAAGTTTTCCCTAACGGAAAATCTTTCGGTGTAAACCTCGCTGTTGGTAAGTGGTTCTCTCCTGAGATCGCTCTCCGTGCTAAGGTACAGTGGGAGAATGGTTTGATCAACTCTGATCACCAGAACTACAAGAACGGTGCTATACCATTCTACAATGGTCACGAGACCTTCAAGTGGGTGCCTACTAAGGACGGCGGTGGCTACGGTGCTGTTTCTGCTGACGCTTTGATCAACCTCAGCAACATCATCTGTGGTTACAACGAGAACCGTGTTTGGAACTTCATTCCGTTCGCTGGTGCTGGTTTCCTCCGTGCATTCGACATCCGTCAGTACACTCCAGCTCTCCGCACTGGTATCGAGAACACTTGGAAGCTTGGCAAGCGCGCTAACATCTACCTCGATCTCACTTACACTTGGACTACTTACACATTTACTGCTGGTGAGTGGGGTAAGGCTACTCCAACTGCTACTGACCCTGCTAAGCACCACGGTATCCTCTCCGCTGAACTCGGTGTAGGTATCAACCTTGGCAAGGCTAACTGGGACAAGGCTTACTCTCAGGCAGAGGTTGACGCTCTCCTCAGAGCTAAGCAGGCTCGTATCGATGAGCTCGAGGCTGAACTCAACAAGCTCCGTCAGGAGAACGCTCGTCTGCAGGCTGAGATCGCTCGCCTCCAGAAGAGAATCAAGGAGCTTGAGGACAGACCAACTACTCCAGCACCTCCAGCCCGCGTGATCGGTTCTGCTGCTACTTCTGTATTCTTCGACAAGAACTCTACAGAGATCAAGTCTGAGAAGGACGTTGTGAACCTCCAGGCTGTTGCTGACGTAGCTAAGGCTAATGGCAACAAGGTTGTCGTTACTGGTTCTGCCGACTCTGACACTGGTACTCCTGAAATCAACCAGAGACTCTCTGAGGGTCGTGCTGACGTGGTTGCTGACAAGCTCATCGAGCTCGGCGTTCCTGCAAGCAAGATCGAGAAGGTTTACAAGGGTGGTGTTCACGACATCGAGCCATTCAACCTCAACCGTCGTGCCGTTGTTGAACTCAAGTAATTTCAACAATACACATACACTAAGCATGGGTGCCGCTTCTGCGGCACCCTTTTTTTTGATACAACACGCTTCTTTTTCCTGATTCTGAAGCATGCATCACGGGCAGAAGAAACTTTTTTTCTATTTTCTTTTGTCATGTCGCAAAAAAAGTGTACCTTTGCAACGCTTTTCGGATTTGAGGCGTCCTGCCTTTGAGAAAATGCACGGGGTATAGCGCAGTTGGTAGCGTTCCTGGTTTGGGACCAGGCGGTCGCGTGTTCGAGTCACGCTGCCCCGACGCAAGCACTTTTTGGAAAATCATCACGGGGTATAGCGCAGTTGGTAGCGTTCCTGGTTTGGGACCAGGCGGTCGCGTGTTCGAGTCACGCTGCCCCGACTACTCCAGAAGGCTGTGAGGGATGGAACTTCGTTCTGTCCCTTTTTTATTTACTTTTTTTCGAATATCAATACTTCTCAATATGATGAACGACTGGAAAGACCGGTTGGGCGTGGTTTTCTCCACCAACCAAGACTATAATTATGAATACGATGAGCCGCAAGAGCAGGAAACTTTGCCGCCTAGGCAACAGAAACTCCGTGTGGCCATCGAAAAGAAAGGACGCGGTGGGAAAGTTGCCACCATCGTGAAGGGATTCGTTGGAACCGATGCCGACAGGGGTAAACTTGAAAAAATGTTAAAGACAAAATGTGGCGTGGGTGGCTCTTCCAAGGATGGGCTGATCATACTTCAGGGGGATATCCGTGACAAAATCATTCAGTTACTTAGGGATTTGGGATATACCAACACGAAATAAGCGGGTGCGGCATGAACTGCGCCTGCTCTTTTTCTGACCACCCCACGTATTAAAAAAATATAAAAAGGCTACATATCCCGCCAAAAAATCGTATCTTTGCATTATCTTAAAGAATTGATAAGAATATATGTAGGAAGTTGGGTGAAGATTCACCCTTTTTGGATTTTAAATTGATATTATGTGTAGGATTATTGCATTGGCAAACCAAAAAGGTGGAGTGGGGAAAACGACGACGACAATCAATCTGGCGGCTTCTCTCGCCACGATGGACAAGAAAGTGCTCGTCATCGATGCAGACCCACAAGCCAACGCCTCTTCTGGACTCGGTGTCGATATTCAACAGGTGGAAACCTCTATCTATGACTGCATCATCAGCACCGTACTCGCCGAAGCCAATAAGAACGAGAAGGCTATCGATCCTCATGAGGCTATCTACACCACAGACCTAAAAGGACTTGATATCATTCCAAGCCATATCAATCTTGTGGGAGCGGAAGTGGAGATGATCAATCTCAACAACAGGGAAATGGTCATCAAGAATATGCTCAAGGCACTCACAGCAGAATATGATTACATCCTCATCGACTGCTCACCATCACTTGGATTGATCACCACCAACGCACTCGCTGCCGCTGATTCGGTCATTATCCCCGTGCAATGTGAGTATTTCGCACTTGAAGGAATCACAAAACTGCTGCAGACCATCAAAATCATCAAGTCGAAAATCAATCCACGACTTGAGATTGAAGGATTTCTGCTCACGATGTTCGACTCACGTCTCAGGTTGGCCAACCAAATCTATGATGAGGTGAAGCGCCATTTCAAGGAGCTCGTGTTCAGAACCGTGATCCAGCGCAACGTAAAGCTGAGCGAGGCGCCAAGTCATGGTATTCCATGTATCCTTTATGATGTTACATCAACAGGAGCGAAAAACTATCTCGCATTGGCGAAAGAACTCATCGAAAAGAATAAGTAAATATAAAAAAACAAAATAATGGCTGTCAAGAAAAAATTTTCTGCGCTCGGAAGAGGACTCGATGCACTCATCTCGACGGAAGATGTGGTGACCAACGGGTCGGATACCATCAATGAGGTGGATATCGAACTGATCGAGGCGAATCCGAATCAGCCAAGACGCGAGTTCAATGAGGAGGCGCTGCAGGAACTCGCCGACTCCATTGCCGAAATCGGTATCATCCAGCCTATCACGCTGAGGAAACTCAACAATGGGAAATATCAGATTATCGCTGGGGAAAGAAGATGGAGGGCGTCGATGAGGGCAAAACTCAAGGCCATACCGGCATATATCAAGACGGTGGACGATGAGAACCTCATGGAAATGGCCCTTGTGGAGAATATCCAGCGTCAGGATCTCAATGCCATTGAAATCGCATTGGCATACCAGCAGCTGATTGAACAATACGGCCTCACTCAGGAGAAGCTGGCAGAGAAGGTGGGAAAGAAAAGGGCTACAGTGGCCAATTTCCTCCGACTCCTCAAACTGCCGGCACCAGTGCAGATTGGACTCAGAAACGGTCTCATCGATACCGGACACGCCAGGGCGCTACTTGCCATCGACGACCCGAAGAAACAGGTTAAGGCCTACAACGAGACTGTCAACAAAGGGCTTTCGGTCAGGATGGTGGAACAGATGGTGAAGAAAGAAAAGAACACGACCGAAGGAAAGAAAAAACAAGAGGACGATGGAACGGCGCAAATGACGCGACAGATGGCGGAGCAAATCCAAAAAGCCCTTAACACAAAGGCAGTGGTGGTGGCAGACGCCAAAGGAAAGGGAAAAATCACCATCTCGTTCGATTCCATCGAACAAGCCTCCAAAATCATTGAGAAACTGACTTGAATAGCGTATGCCGACTATCGGCCGAATAACGCAATAACTGAATAAATGACGATGAAATCTGTTTGCTGCAAATACCTTCTGTGTGCTGTCATGGCAATGATGATGGGCATGGAGATTCAGGCGCAAAACAACACTGTACCCGCAGCGCAGAGACATCGCGAGGACAATGCCAGAAAGATGGTCGTTGCTGACCCTCAACGGCAAGATGTTAAAGAATCCAAAAATACAGATGCCGCCCACAACATTCAACTGCAAGACAGCGTTCTTGTTATAGGGGGGCAGCAAAAAGAAGATACAATCCTCGTTCAGCAGGATTCAGTGGGAATGGGAATGATTCTCCTGCAACCAACCGACACGTTGGTGAATTCTTCTCTCACCATTAACACGGATAGGTGGATTCCTGACCCGAAAAAAGCATTGTGGATGGCGATTGTCATTCCGGGAGGAGGACAGATCTACAATAAGAAATACTGGAAGCTGCCAATCATCTACGGGGGATTCTTGGGATGCCTTTACGCTTTGAGTTGGAACAACACCATGTATCATGATTATGCAAGGGCGTTTATCGATATAACGGATTCTAACCCGGAAACCAAGAGCTACGAGAATTTCCTGCCGATCAATTATGATGTCAGCGCAAATGCAGAACGGCTCCAAACGCTCTTCAAGAAAAAGAAGGATTATTACCGAAGGTATCGCGACCTCAGCATTTTCTGCACAATTGGAGTTTATGCACTTTCCATCATCGACGCATACGTCGATGCGGAACTTTCCAGTTTCGACATCAGCCGAGACCTCAGTATGAAGGTTAGGCCTTCCATCATCCACGACAGTGCCACTGCCATGCATAATGGCAACTCCTATGGAGTGAAGTGCGCATTCGCATTCTGATTTTGAAATCAGAACAATTCTGACAACTAACACATAGCATACGCGTCCATAACAAGGGGGCGTGGTGATAAAAATAATATTTTTATGAGAAAATTTCTTTCACTGACTGCATTCGCAGTTCTAACCACAACCAGTTTGGCTGTTGCGCAAGACAACGAAAACTACAATCAGTACGAAAATCAATATGCGGCACAGAATGCCGAGATGCCTGCCACAATGGCACCGACAAGAGAAGTCCTCATGCAAGACTACAATAACAGGACTTACTTGAAGGAGAATACGCCTAACTATGGCGTGAGAAGCAATGGAGATGCCAGTGATCTCACCATTGAGCAGCGTTTGAAGAGAATCCAGACGACTATGGAACTCCCGCTCAACAGCATCACCAAGCCGTACATCAACAAATATGCAAACCAAATGAAACGCTCGGTGAGCGTCATGCTTGCAGCCATGAACTTCTACCGGCCAATCTTCGAAAACGCACTCGAGAAATACAACCTCCCTTACGAGCTGGAATTCCTGCCAGTTATTGAGTCGGCACTCCGACCTGGAGCCACCTCACCTGCAGGAGCTGCCGGACTCTGGCAGTTCATTCCGTCAACCGGAAAAAGATACGGATTAGTAATCAACACACTCGTGGATGAAAGAAGGGATCCAGTGAAATCCACCGATGCTGCTTGCAGATATCTCAGAGACCTCTATAACAGGTTCGGCGACTGGAGCCTTGCCATAGCAGGTTACAACTGCGGAGAAGGTGCCGTGCAGAAGGCGCTTGCCAGGGCTGGCGGACGAGAGGGAAAAACATTCTGGGACATCTACAACTACCTGCCGAGAGAAACAAGAGGATATGTACCGGCATTTGTGGGAGCCACTTACATCATGAACTACTATTGTGAGCATGGAATCTCTCCGATGAGAGCCTCTCTTCCGGAACAGGCTGACACCGTGGTGGTGAAGAGCAATGTCAGACTCTCAAAAGTGGCTACGGAGTGTGGGGTTTCCCTCGACCAAATCAAGGCTCTCAATCCGCAGTTCCGACAGGACATCGTACCGGCCAACTACGCTGTCACACTCCCTGCACAGGCGGCTGTGAACTTTGCTGAACGCCAGGACGAGATTTCTGCCAGCGCATACACCTCTTCTGTCAGCTATGCCATGAACGAATCCAATTCTTACGGAAAAAGACGCAGCGGATATTATAACAAACGCCGTAGATAAACACAGAATATTTAATTCGGGTTTCTGCCTATGGACGACGATTACAAGGAGAAACAGCAAGAGGATGCTGAGGAACAAATGGTGGAAGAAGCCTACCAGAAATTGGTGAAGGCATACCTCGAAACGAAACATAGAAAAAAAACTGATATCATCCAGAAGGCTTTCAACTTTGCCAAGTTTGCACATAGGGGAGTGAGAAGGCTTTCTGGTGAACCGTATATTATGCATCCGATTACGGTGGCACAGATTGTGTGTTCCGAAATCGGACTTGGAAGCACCTCGATTTGTGCCGCTCTGCTTCACGATGTGGTGGAAGACACCGACTACACCGTGGAGGACATAGAGAACATGTTCGGACCGAAAATCGCACAAATCGTTGACGGACTTACGAAAATCGCAGGTGGAATTTTCGGCGAGAATGCGTCGGCACAGGCAGAGAACTTCAAGAAGCTCCTGCTGACCATGAACGACGATATCAGGGTGATCCTTATCAAAATTGCCGACAGATTGCACAACATGAGGACACTCGGATCGCAACCGAAAAACAAGCAGTACAAAATCGCAGGAGAAACACTCTATATCTATGCCCCCCTGGCTCACCGGCTCGGACTCAACAGAATCAAGAACGAGTTGGAGAACCTCAGTTTCCATTATGAGCATCCGCAGGAGTATGATGCCATCGTGGCTAAGCTCAAGGACACTGAAGAACACCGAAACACCGTGTTCGATGAGTTCACAAAACCAATCTCTGCTGAACTCAACCGTATGGGCATACAGCATGAAATCAAGGCCAGGATCAAAACACCATATTCCATCTGGAAGAAGATGAAAACCAAGAATGTGGAATTTGAGGAGGTCTTCGACATTCTCGCCGTCAGAATCATCTTTGAACCGAAAGACGAAAAGAATGTGCTGCAGGAATGTTTCAATATCTACGTCACCATGTGCAACTTCTACAGGTCGCACCCCGACAGGCTCAGGGACTGGGTGACTCATCCTAAGGCTAATGGATATAAGGCGCTCCACGTCACTCTCATGTCGAAACAGGGTGAGTGGATTGAAGTGCAGATCCGGTCCAGGAAAATGGATGAGATTGCTGAGAAAGGTGTGGCGGCGCACTGGAAATACAAGGACGGTGACGAAAACCTATCGGAAGGGGAGGCGGAAACGGAACTTGAGAAATGGCTTACCACAATCAAGGAGTTGCTCGACGACCCACAGCCCGATGCCATGGACTTCCTCGACACCATCAAGCTTAACCTTTTCGCTTCGGAGATTTTTGTCTTCACCCCTAAGGGAGAGCTAAAGACACTTCCGGCAGGAAGCACTGTGCTCGACTTTGCCTTCTCCATCCATTCCATTCTCGGAAGCCATTGCATTGGAGCAAAGGTGAATCATAAACTTGTGGCGGTGAGCCATAAGCTCAATAGTGGCGACCAGGTGGAGATTCTTGCTGCCAACACGCTCAAGGTAAAGAAGGAATGGTTGAAAATGGCCACGACGGCCAAGGCCACGAACAAGATCCATGCCATTCTTAGAAAAGAGGAGAATAAAAAGAGAAAAGCAGGAGAGGATGCCGTCAAAGCTTTCTTTGAGAAGGAGGAACTGCCTTACAATTCTGTAGGCGTGGAGAAAATCTGCAAGCTCCATCATCTTGACAATGTGCAGCAACTCTACCTCAATATTGCAGAGGGAAGCATCCAGCTTGGAAGCAAGGAAGTGGATGCCGTGAAGAAAAAAGCGGGAGGCGGAGGTGGCGGATGGAAACGCCTTTTCCCTTTCACCAAAAAGAAGAGTGGGCAGGACCAGCAGCAAAGCACTCCGAAAACGGAGGAGAAAATCAACAAGAAGAAAGGCATCGTCATCGACGACGAGGCACTCAACGGAAAGTATGTGCTCGCCGATTGCTGTAAACCGATTCCGGGTGACTTGGTGATGGGATACATCAATGAGAAGAAGCAAATCACCATCCATAAAGTCAACTGTAGGATTGCCGACAGGCTCAAGGCCAACCATGGAAATAGAATCGTGGAGGCAAGGTGGAACCTCAGTGGTGTCAACACTTTCCTCGCAAAAATACAAATCCAGGGACTCGACCGAATCGCCATGCTCAACGACATCACGAAGGTGATCTCAACACAGCACAATGTCAATATGAAAAAACTCGTGGTGGAGTGCGACAACGACATCTTCAATTGCACCATTCAGCTCATGGTGAAAAATACGGGGGAGGTCGATGACCTCATCAAGAACCTCAAGGAAGTCAAGGGAATCAACTCTGTCAACCGACTCTGATGTGAACCATCGTCCTCTGTCTGTCCAACCGCCACCAGCGTAGGGATATGGAGAGGGCAACAACAGAGAAAGATTAGTCTAATGAATTGTTTAACCAATGTCATATCGAAACCTATGAAGTACATCTCCTTTTTCATTTCTTTGCTGTTTGCAGTCAGTCTGCACGCACAGGACTATGACCACCGCAGACAACCACAGACCAATGTGCCGACCGACTCCATCCGGCTCAGCGACCCTTTCGTGTTCGCCGACACAAAGACGAAGACGTACTACATGACTGGAACGGGAGGAATGCTCTGGAAAAGTAAGGACTTGGCAATGTGGGAAGGACCTTTCCTTCCTTTCGAAATCGACCCGGATTCCTGGATGGGACCCAGACCGATGGTGTGGGCGGCGGAAATTCATGAGTACAACGACAAATACTATTTTTTTGCCACATTCACCAATCAGGAGGTCAAAATCGACACCGTGGCGGGAAACATCATCCCAAGAAGGGCTTGCCATGTGCTTGTGGCCGACAAGCCGGAGGGACCGTATAAGCCGATGGCTGACCCTACCTACCTGCCTGCCGACAAACCTACGCTCGACGCTACACTTTGGATTGACAGTGACAACAAGCCATACATGCTGTTTTGCCACGAATGGCTGCAGAACAGGGATGGGACTGTGGAGAAAATCCTGCTGAAAGACGACTTGTCAGGAACCATCGGGAAAAGCAAGATTCTGTTCAGGGCAAGCGAGTCGCCATGGAGCAGGGAAACCACAGACGACAATTCTTTCAAACCCAACATGGTGACCGACGGACCGTTTGTATTCAAGACGTCAAACGGACGAATCGGAATGATTTGGACCAGCTGGGTGGGAGACGTTTATACTCAAGGTGTGGCGTATTCCATGACGAACTCTCTCGACGGGCCATGGCTCCAAGAACCAGAACCCATCACACCGCCTAATTTCGGGCATGGTATGATTTTCCATGATTTTGAGGGGAGGACACTCATGTGCCTCCATTCTCATAAGAAGTACTCACAGAACCATGTTGACAGACGACCTCATTTCTTTACTGTCAGCCTCAAAGGAAATCGTTTGAATGTCATGCAGGAATTTAAGCCTGTTTCTGCAGTCGAGTGATGTGTGAAATCAGTTTGTTTGAAAT
>OMUD01000259.1 GCA_900314125.1 uncultured Prevotellaceae bacterium
AACATCACTCCGCAGGTGGAGGTGAAGAGCCGCCGTATCGGTGGTGCCACTTTCCAGGTGCCTACGGAAATCCGCCCAGACCGCAAGGAGGCCATCTCAATGAAGAACATGATCGCTTTCGCCCGCAAACGTTCGGGTAAGAGCATGGCTGACAAGCTCTGCGCTGAGATTATGGACGCCTTCAACGAGCAGGGTGGTGCGTTCAAACGTAAGGAGGATATGCACCGCATGGCTGAGGCTAACCGAGCATTCGCACACTTCAGATTCTAATCTACCGCCCGGCGGAACCATCGGACGGTCGGAGCGGGACACCGCGACGGCTTCACCGCACAGAGGTTTTTTTAAGGAAAAAGAAAAATAAAAAAGGACATATTTAAATTATGGCAAAACGTGATTTGCATTTGACGCGAAACATCGGCATCATGGCCCATATTGATGCAGGTAAGACAACCACATCTGAGCGTATCCTCTTCTACACGGGTAAGACCCACAAAATCGGAGAGGTGCACGACGGTGCTGCTACTATGGACTGGATGGCACAGGAGCAGGAGCGTGGTATCACCATCACCTCCGCTGCAACCACCTGCTTCTGGAACCATGAGGGACAGCAGTACCAGATCAACCTGATTGACACTCCGGGACACGTGGACTTCACCGCTGAGGTGGAGCGTTCACTGCGTGTGCTCGACGGAGCTGTGGCTACCTACTGCGCAGTAGGTGGTGTGCAGCCTCAGTCAGAGACTGTTTGGCGTCAGGCAGACAAGTATAAAGTTCCACGTATCGGTTACGTGAACAAGATGGACCGTAGCGGAGCCGACTTCTTTGAGGTGGTTCGCCAAATGAAGGAAATCCTCGGCGCCAACGCCGTTCCGGTGGTTATCCCAATCGGAGCAGAGGAGAAATTCAAGGGCGTGGTTGACCTCATCAAGATGAAGGCCATCCTCTGGCATGACGAGACTATGGGTGCCGACTACGACGTGGAGGACATCCCTGCCGACCTCATCGACGAGGCTGAGGAATGGCGTGGAAAACTCCTTGAGGCTGTGGCAGAGTATGACGACGCACTCATGGAGAAATTCTTCGACGACCCTTCAACCATCACTGAGGAGGAAATCCTGCGTGCCATCCGTCAGGCAACTGTGGCCATGGCTTGCACCCCGATGCTCTGCGGCTCTTCGTTCAAGAACAAGGGTGTGCAGACGCTGCTCGACTATGTGTGCGCATTCCTGCCTTCTCCACTCGACACGGAGAACGTGGTGGGTGAGAACCCAACCACCAAGGAGGAGGAAGACCGCAAGCCGGATCCAGAAGACAAGACTTCAGCACTTGCCTTCAAGATCGCTACTGACCCTTATGTGGGACGTCTGACCTTCATCCGTGTGTACTCAGGAAAAATCGAGGCCGGTTCTTATGTCTATAATCCACGCTCTGGTAAGAAGGAGCGCGTGAGCCGCCTCTTCCAGATGCACTCCAACCACCAGAATCCTGTGGAGGTGATCTCTGCCGGTGACATCGGTGCTGTTGTGGGTCTGAAGGACATCCACACGGGTGACACACTCTGTGACGAGACCGCACCAATCGTGCTCGAGTCTATGGACTTCCCAGATCCTGTGATCGGTATCGCCGTTGAGCCTAAGACTCAGAAGGACCTCGACAAACTCTCTGTCGGACTGGCAAAGCTCGCAGAGGAGGACCCTACATTCACCGTTCGTACCGACGAGCAGAGCGGACAGACCGTCATCTCGGGTATGGGTGAGCTTCACCTCGACATCATCATCGACCGTCTGAAACGTGAGTTCAAGGTGGAGTGCAACCAGGGACGTCCACAGGTGAACTACAAAGAGGCCATCACCACCACTGTCAACCTCCGCGAGGTGTACAAGAAGCAGTCGGGTGGTCGTGGTAAGTTCGCCGACATCATCGTCAACGTCGGTCCGGTGGACCCTGACTACAAAGAGGGCGGACTGCAGTTCACCGACGTGGTGAAGGGCGGTAACATTCCTAAGGAGTTCATCCCTTCAGTTCAGAAAGGTTTCGCCAATGCCATGAAGAACGGCGTGCTCGGCGGATTCCCAATGGACAGCCTGAAGGTTGAGCTCGTCGATGGTTCGTTCCACCCAGTTGACTCCGACCAGCTCTCGTTCGAGATCGCTGCCATGCAGGCCTACAAGAATGCTTGCGCACAGGCCAAGCCGGTGCTCATGGAGCCAATCATGAAACTCGAGGTGGTGACACCAGAGGAGAACATGGGTGACGTGATCGGAGACCTCAACAAACGCCGCGGACAGGTGGAAGGCACAGAGGCAACCCGCTCGGGTGCAAGCATCGTGAAAGCGATGGTGCCGCTGGCCGAGATGTTCGGTTATGTGACTACCCTGCGTACCATCACATCCGGCCGCGCAACGAGCTCAATGCAGTATGACCACCACGCTCCGGTGTCGAACAACATCGCGCGTGAGGTGCTCCAGGAAGTTGGAGGACGTGTTGACCTCGTGAAGTAAGAAAAAAAGTGGAAGGGACGGTCGTTAGCGTATGACTCTTAACGACCGGCCCTCCCGCCATTTAATAACATCAAACAATAAAAAAAGACAATGAGTCAAAGAATCCGAATTAAGCTGAAATCCTACGACCACAACCTGGTTGACAAGTCAGCAGAGAAGATTGTGAAGACAGTGAAGGCAACCGACGCCACAGTGAGCGGCCCGATTCCTCTCCCAACCCACAAGCGTATCTTCACCGTGAACCGCAGTACGTTCGTCAATAAGAAGAGCCGTGAGCAGTTCGAACTGAGCACCTACAAGCGTCTGATTGACATTTACAACGCCACTCCAAAGACTGTGGACAGCCTCATGAAGCTTGAGCTTCCGAGCGGTGTGGAAGTAGAGATTAAAGTGTAATTATCGAGAATTTTTAAAATCAATTTGAAATGCCAGGATTAATAGGAAAAAAAATCGGAATGACATCCGTTTTCAGTGCTGATGGAAAGAATCTTCCATGCACTGTTATCGAAGCAGGTCCTTGTGTTGTAACCCAGGTGAAGACCGTCGAGAAAGATGGTTATGCTGCCGTTCAGGTGGGCTTCCAGGAGGCAAAGGAAAAACGTACCTCCAAGCCTATGAAGGGACACTTCGCCAAAGCAGGTACAACACCAAAGCGCCACTTGGCCGAGTTCACATTTGATGAGGAACACAACTTAGGTGATGTGATTACAGTTGATCTGTTCGCCGACGTGCCATACGTGGACGTGGTCGGTACATCCAAAGGTAAAGGTTTCGCCGGCGTGGTTAAACGCCACGGATTCGGCGGTGTAGGACAAGCTACCCACGGACAGGACGACCGTCTGCGCGCTCCAGGTTCAATCGGTGCCTGCGCCACTCCATCGCGTGTGTACAAGAACCTCCCAATGGCGGGCCAGATGGGTAATGTGCAGGTGACCACACACAACCTGCAAGTGATTAAGGTAATACCAGAGCACAACCTCATTCTCCTGAAGGGTTCTGTTCCTGGATGTAAAGGTTCAACTGTAATAATTAAGGCTTAATGGAACTTTCAGTTTATAACATCAAAGGCGAGGATACCGGAAGAAAGGTTGAGTTGAACGAGGATCTCTTCGGAATCGAACCAAACGACCATGTGATCTACCTCGCAGTGAAGCAGTATCTCGCTGACCAGCGTCAGGGTACTGCCAAGTCAAAGGAAAGAAGCGAAATCGCTGGCTCCACCCGTAAGCTCATCCGCCAGAAGGGTAGTGGCGGCGCACGCCGTGGCGACATCAAGTCTCCGGTTCTGCGCGGAGGTGGACGCGTGTTCGGTCCAAGACCTCGCAACTACAGCTTCAAGCTCAACAAGAAGGTGAAGGATCTGGCACGTAAGAGCGCACTCTCTTACAAGGCACAGCAGGATGCAATTATTGTCGTTGAGGACTTTGAATTCGAAGCACCAAAAACTAAAGAATTCAAAAAAATGCAAAAAAACCTTAAAATCGACGGTAAGAAGCTGCTGCTCGTTTTGCCAAATGTGAACAAAAACGTATATTTGTCAGCTCGTAATATTCAGCGTGTTAATGTCATGACTGCGACTGCTCTGAACACCTATCAGGTGATGAACGCAAACGTAATGGTCGTGACAGAAAACGCGTTGTCTCTTGTTGGCTATAAAAGTAAAACCGAAGAATAAGGAGGAACAATATGGGATACATAATCAAACCACTGGTGACAGAGAAAATGACTGGTCTGACCGAGAAGTCCTCTGAAGACAAGAAAATTTCAACTGGCAACAAGAAGACTGTGGAAACCAAGGGAGCTCAGGAAGAGACCCGTTCCTACACTGTGAAGAAGAAGGACGGTAAGTCTGAGAAGAAGAGCAAGACCGTGTACACCTACACCAAAGCTGCTCAGCCTCAGTACGGTTTCATCGTCAAGCCAGACGCCAATAAGATCGAGATTAAGAAAGAAGTAGAAGCAAAGTATAATGTAAATGTTGTTTCGGTCAACACTGTCCGTTACAATGGCAAGGCAAAGCGCCGCTACACCCGTGCAGGTGTGATCAGCGGACGCACTAACGCGTACAAGAAGGCCATCGTGACGCTTCAGGCTGGCGAGACAATCGATTTCTATAGTAACATTTAATAAATAAAATGGGTATTCGTAAATTCAGACCTACAACTCCAGGTCAAAGACACAAAGCTATTGGTACTTTCGATGATGTTACTGCGGTGGTACCAGAGAAATCTCTTGTCTTTGGTAAGCGCAGCACAGGCGGACGTAACAACCAGGGACGCATGACCGTGCGCTACAGAGGAGGTGGACACAAACGCCTCTATCGTATCATTGACTTTAAAAGAGACAAAGACGGAATACCAGCAGTGGTGAAGACGATTGAATACGACCCGAACCGTTCGGCACGTATCGCTCTGCTTTTCTACGCTGACGGTGAGAAACGTTACATCGTTGCTCCAAACGGACTGCAAGTGGGTGCAACAGTGATGTCGGGCGCAGAGGCTGCTCCTGACCTCGGAAACACCCTTCCTCTCAAGAACATTCCTGTTGGTACTGTGATCCACAACATCGAGCTCCGCCCGGGACAGGGTGCCAAGATGGTGCGCTCAGCAGGAAACTTCGCTCAGTTGACTTCACGTGAGGGTGACTTCTGTGTCATCAAGTTGCCTTCAGGCGAAATTCGTAAGATTCACTCCGTGTGCCGCGCTACCATCGGAAGCGTCAGCAACTCTGACCACGCACTCGAGTCATCGGGTAAGGCAGGACGCTCACGCTGGCTCGGAAGACGTCCACACAACCGTGGTGTTGTGATGAACCCACATGATCACCCAATGGGTGGTGGTGAAGGACGTCAGACCGGTGGACACCCACGCTCACGCAACGGCTTGTATGCTAAGGGCCTGAAGACTCGTGCTCCTAAGAAGCAGTCAAGCAAGTATATAATTGAAAGACGTAAAAAGTAACCAAGTTAACTAAGTAGAATATATGAGTCGTTCATTAAAAAAAGGTCCGTATATCAACGTGAAGCTTGAGAAGAAAGTCCTCGCAATGAATGAGAGCGGAAAGAAATCCGTCATCAAGACTTGGGCACGCGCTTCAGTGATTTCTCCGGACTTCGTTGGACACACTATCGCAGTTCATAACGGTAATAAATTCATCCCTGTTTACATCACTGAGAACATGGTGGGACACAAACTCGGAGAGTTCTCCCTCACACGCACATTCCGCGGCCATGCAGGCAACAGGAAAAAGTAAATCAGGGACCCTAAAGCAAAAGTAATTAATAATGGGAGCAAGAAAAAGATTGATGGCCCAGAAACAGAAAGAGGCCAAGAAAACAACATACTTCGCTACTCTTCGTGATATCCCGAGCTCACCTCGAAAGATGAGATACGTCGTTGACCTGGTAAGGGGCATGGAGGTGAACAAGGCGCTCGCAACACTCAAGTTCGTCTCCAAGCACGCTGCCAAGGACGTTGAGAAGGTGCTTCGCTCTGCTATCTCCAACTGGGAACAGAAGAACGAGCGTAAGGCTGAGAACGATGAGCTTTATATCTCTCGCATCTATGTCGACGAAGGTCAGACACTGAAGCGCATGCGTCCTGCACCTCAGGGTAGAGGCTACAGAATCCGCAAGCGTTCTAATCATGTAACAGTATTCGTGGACGCTAAAACAAAAGAGGAAAATTAATTATGGGACAGAAATGTAATCCAATAAGCAACCGTCTCGGCATCGTAAAGGGTTGGGACTCAAACTGGTTCGGTGGAAAGAACTTCGGCGACAACATCCTTGAGGACAGCAAGATCCGCAAGTATCTCAACGCTCGTCTCTCCAACGCCAGCGTATCTAAGATTGTTATTGAGCGTACACTGAAGATGGTTACCATCACCGTATGCACCGCACGTCCGGGTATCATCATCGGAAAGGGCGGACAGGAGGTGGACAAGCTCAAGGAAGAACTTAAAAAGATCACCGACAAGGATGTGCAGATCAACATCTACGAGATCAAGCGTCCAGACCTCGACGCCACCATCGTGGCCAACAACATCGCACGACAGATTGAGGGCAAGGTGGCTTACCGCCGCGCAATCAAGACTGCCATCAGCAACACCATCCGCTCGGGTGCCGAGGGCATCAAGGTGCAAATCTCCGGACGTCTGAACGGTGCTGAGATGTCAAGGTCTGAGATGTACAAGGAAGGACGCACGCCGCTGCACACACTGCGCGCCGATATCGACTACTGCCTGGCAGAGGCGCTCACTAAGGTGGGACTCCTCGGTATCAAGGTTTGGATCTGCCGCGGTGAGAAATTCGGTAAGCAGGACCTCTCCACAAACTTCACACAGCAGAAGGAGAGCGGACGCGGAAATGGAGGCGGCCGGAAGTTCAGAAACAAAAAAAACAACAACCGCTAATCAGTATTTGAATCATGTTACAGCCAAAAAGACAAAAATATAGAAGACCGCAAAAAGGACGTGGTCGTTGGAAAGGTGTTTCACACCGCGGAACAGAGCTGGCTTTCGGTTCATTCGGCATCAAGGCACTGCAGGAGCGCTGGATCAGCGCAGCGCAGATTGAGGCTGCCCGTGTGGCCATCACACGTTACATGCAGCGCCAAGGACAGGTTTGGATCCGCATCTTCCCTGACAAGCCAATCACCAAGAAACCTGCAGACGTGCGTATGGGTAAAGGTAAGGGAGACCCTTACAAGTATGTCTTCCCTGCAAAACCAGGACGTGTGCTTTTCGAGGTTGAGGGCGTATCATACGAGATTGCCAAGGAGGCTCTTCGCCTGGGGGCGCAGAAACTTCCTACAACTACTAAGTTTATTGTAAGACGTGATTACGACCAAAACGCTTGATCATTATGAAAATATCAGAAATCAGAGAACTCACCACTGCAGAACTTGCAGAGCGCATAGAGACAGAGGTTGCAAATTACGCAACAATGAAGTTCAATCATAGCATTTCTCCACTTGAGGATAATTCTCAGATCAAGAAATTGCGTCGCGACATCGCCCGTATGAAGTGTGAGCTTCGTAGTAGAGAACTCAATAAATAAACGCTACATGGAAGGAAGAAATCTTAGAAAGCAAAGAACGGGTGTCGTTACCAGCAACAAGATGGAGAAAACCATCGTGGTGGCTTCGAAGTTCAAGGAGAAACACCCGATTTATGGTAAGTTCGTCAGCAAGACGAAGAAATACCACGCTCACGATGAGAAGAACGAGTGCAACATCGGTGACACCGTTCTCATCATGGAGACTCGTCCGTTGAGCAAAACCAAGAGATGGAGATTAGTAAGAATCGTAGAAAGAGCTAAGTAATTATGATACAGACAGAATCAAGATTGACAGTTGCCGACAACAGCGGTGCACGCGAAGTGCTCTGCATCCGCGTACTTGGAGGTACCAAACGCAGATATGCGTCTGTAGGCGACGTGATCGTCGTTGCAGTCAAGAGCGCCATCCCTACGAGTGAAATCAAGAAGGGTACAGTGTCCAAGGCTCTTATCGTCCGCACCAAGAAGGAAGTGAGACGTGCCGACGGCTCTTACATCCGCTTCGACGACAACGCATGTGTTCTTCTGAACAATGCAGGTGAAATGAGAGGTAGCCGTATCTTCGGCCCGGTGGCTCGTGAGCTCCGTTCCGAGAACATGAAAGTGGTTTCACTGGCTACGGAAGTACTTTAATTTTCAAAAGCTATTAAGGTAATGAGTAAGTTACATATTAAGAAAGGCGACATGGTGGTAGTCAACGCCGGCAACAACAAGGGACAGAAGGGAAAGGTCCTCTCTGTGCTCGTGAGCAAGCAGCGTGCCATCGTGGAAGGCGTGAACATGGTGTCCAAAAGCACCAAGCCGAGCGCCCAGCACCCTCAGGGAGGTATCATCAAGCAGGAGGCTCCGATACATATTTCCAACCTCAACGTCGTTGACCCTAAGACAGGCGAAGCAACACGTATCGGCAGGAAAATCGGGTCGAACGGCAAATTAGTACGTTACGCTAAAAAATCAGGAGAGGAGTTATAATGGCAAACACTGCAAATTTAAAGAATGTCTATGCCGAGAAAATCGCTCCGGCATTGATGAAACAGTTCAACTATTCTTCTCCGATGCAGATTCCTGTACTGAAGAAGATTGTAGTCAACCAGGGACTGGGTTCGGCAACAGCCGACAAGAAAATCATTGAGGTTGCTGTCAAGGAAATCGAGCAGATCACCGGACAGAAGCCAGTAGTCACAGTTTCAAAGAAGGATATCTCTAACTTCCGCCTGCGTAAGAAGATGCCTATCGGTGTGATGGTCACTCTTCGCCGCCAGCGCATGTATGAGTTCCTCGAGCGTCTGATCAGGGTGTCGCTCCCTCGTATCCGCGACTTCAAGGGTATTGAGTCGAAACTCGACGGACGTGGAAACTATACGCTCGGAATTCAGGAGCAGATCATCTTCCCAGAGATCAACATCGACCAGATCGACAAGATCCAGGGTATGAACATCACATTCGTTACATCAGCGAAGACCGATGAGGAAGGCTACGCTCTTCTGAAGGCATTCGGACTTCCATTTAAGGACGCTAAAAAATAAATTGATATGGCAAAAGAATCAATGAAAGCCCGCGAGGTTAAGCGCGCCAAACTCTGTGCTAAGTATGCTTCCAAACGTGCAGCTTTGAAGAAGATTGTCGCAACCGGCTCTCCAGAGGAGGCTTATGAGGCAGCACGCAAGCTGCAGAGCATCCCTGCAAACGCCAACCCAATCCGTCTGCACAACCGCTGCAAGATCACAGGACGTCCACGTGGCTATATCCGCCAGTTCGGTATCTCGCGTATCCAGTTCAGGGAGATGGCTTCTGCAGGTCTTATCCCTGGCGTGAAGAAGGCAAGCTGGTAAGAATCAGAACTACTTTTTTTATTCATTTTTAAATATTGTCGGGGTGTCCCGATTAATTTAATCTATTATGACAGATCCAATAGCAGATTATCTGACGCGTCTGAGGAATGCGATCATGGCTAAGCACAAGGTCGTTGAGATTCCTGCGTCGAACTTGAAGAAGGATATCACTAAGATCCTCTTCGACAAGGGCTATGTACTGAACTACAAGTTCGTGGAAGATGGACCTCAGGGTACCATCAAGATCGCGCTGAAGTACGATGCCGAAACAAAAGTGAGCGCTATTCAGTGCTTGAAGAGAGTGTCACGTCCGGGCCTTCGCCGCTACACGGGCTACAAGGACATGCCAAGAGTAATTAACGGACTGGGTATCGCGATTTTATCCACGTCTAAAGGTGTAATGACAGACAAGGAGGCCTCTGAGCTGAAAATCGGCGGTGAGGTGCTTTGCTACGTCTACTAATCAAGAGGAGGAAGTATAATGTCTAGAATTGGTAAGTTACCTATTAGTATTCCTGCAGGAGTAACAATTACTCATAAGGATGACATTGTCACAGTGAAAGGCCCTAAGGGAGAGCTTTCACAATATGTGAACCCAGCTATCAAGCTGAATATCGAGGATGGTACTCTCACTCTTGAGGAGAACACCGAAATGATGACTGACAACGCCAAACAGCGTCATGCGTTCCATGGACTCTACCGCTCACTGCTCAACAATATGGTGGTCGGTGTGTCTGAAGGATATAAGAAGACTCTCCAACTCGTGGGTGTGGGTTTCCGTGTGTCGAACCAGGGCAATGTGCTCGAGTTCGCTTTGGGTTACTCTCACGCCATTGTGTTCGAGGTGCCTAAGGAAGTGAAAGTGGAAACTAAGAGTGAGCGTAACCAGGACCCACTCATCATGCTCGAGTCTTGCGACAAGCAGCTGCTCGGTCAGGTGTGCGCTAAAATCCGCTCTTTCCGCAAGCCAGAGCCTTACAAAGGCAAGGGTATCCGCTTCCAGGGTGAGGTGATTAGAAGAAAGTCTGGTAAATCAGCTAGTGCTAAATAATTAAAACTGTAGACGATTATGATTACAAAGATTGAAAGACGTATCAAAATTAAATATAGAGTACGTAGCAAGATTTCTGGTACTGCTGAGCGTCCACGCATGTCTGTCTTCAGAAGTAACAAGCAGATTTACGTACAGATTATAGACGACGAGGCAGCCAAGACTCTTGTGTCTGCCAGCTCGCTCGGCCTGGAGAAGATGGCCAAGAAAGAGCAGGCTGCCAAAGTTGGTGAGTTAGTTGCAAAGAAGGCAATCGAGGCCGGCATCACTTCCGTGGTATTCGACCGTAATGGTTACCTTTATCATGGTAGAGTTAAAGAGGTGGCTGACGCCGCCCGTAACGCTGGACTTAAATTTTAATAAGAATTATGGTTAATAGAGTTAAGATAGAAAACGATATCGAACTGAAAGATCGGTTAGTCGCTATTAATCGTGTCACCAAGGTTACAAAGGGTGGTCGTACGTTCACGTTCGCTGCCATCGTCGTGGTAGGCGACGGTAACGGTGTTGTCGGTTATGGACTGGGCAAGGCTGGTGAAGTCACAGCCGCCATCGCCAAAGGTGTTGAATCGGCAAAGAAAAACCTTGTGAGAGTCCCTGTGCTCAACGGCACCGTGCCTCATGAGGCTTACGGAAAATTCGGTGGCGCCCGCGTCCTCATCATGCCTGCTGCGCAGGGTACTGGTGTGGTGGCTGGTGGTGCCATGCGTGCCGTGTTTGAGAGTATTGGTATCACCGACGTGCTGGCCAAGTCAAAGGGCTCTTCCAACCCTCACAACCTCGTGAAGGCTACCATCGAGACCCTCGCAGCAATGCGCGACCCCAAGACTGTTGCACAGAACCGCGGTGTAAGTCTGACAAAAGTATTCAAAGGATAAGGAGGAACGTTTTTATGGCAACAATTAAGATTAAGCAGGTGAGAAGCCGCAACAACCGTCCAATCGACCAGAAGCGCACGCTCGACTCGCTCGGACTCAACAGAATCAACAAGGTTGTTGAACGTGAGGACACTCCAACTTTGAGAGGTATGATCCGCAAGGTGGCTCACCTCGTTGAGATTGTCGACTGACATAAGTATCAAATAAGTTAAAACGTGTAAACTTAATACAAATGGAATTACATAATCTAAAACCGGCAGAAGGTTCTACACATAACAGCAAGCGTGTCGGACGTGGTTACGGCTCTGGAAAGGGACGTACCTCCACACGTGGTCACAAGGGTGCCAAGGCTCGCTCTGGTTACAAGAGGAAGATTGGTTTCGAGGGTGGTCAGATGCCGCTCCAGCGCCGTGTTCCTAAGTTCGGATTCAAGAACATCAACCGTGTCGAATACAAAGGCATCAACCTGAGCACTCTCCAGGCTCTTGCCGACAGCAAGAAGCTCGAGACAATCACCGTTGAGGACCTCATCGCTGCAGGATACATCAACAAGCGCCAGCTTGTGAAGATCCTGGCTAAGGGTGAGCTCACCTCCAAGCTCGAGGTTCATGCTCATGCCTTCTCCAAGACAGCTGAGGCTGCCATAACAGAAAAAGGTGGTAACGCTGTAAAACTGTAGAATAATGGGAAAGTTAAGCGATAAATTCAATAATCTGAAGTTAGTCACGACCATCTCCAATATATGGAAGATTGAGGAACTGCGCACACGCATCCTTATCACCATCGGACTGGTTGCTGTCTATCTCTTCGGCACTCAGATCGTGCTGCCGGGAGTGGACCGTGCCAACCTTGGAAAACTCCATGAGCAGACCAGCGAGGGCTTGATGGCCCTGCTCAACATGTTCACGGGAGGTGCCTTCGAGAAAGCTTCTATTTTCGGACTTGGAATCATGCCGTACATCTCCGCATCCATCGTGATGCAGCTGCTCGGACTCGTGGTTCCTTACTTCCAGAAAATGCAGCGAGAGGGAGAGAGTGGCCGTCGTAAGATTAACCAGTACACACGCTATCTCACAGTGGTCATCCTGCTCGTGCAGGGACCGTCATACCTGCTCAACCTCAATGCACAGACTGGTGGTAACGCCCTTTATGAGGGACTTGATTGGACTTCATTCTCCATCACGGCCACCATCATCATGGCTGCTGGCAGTATGTTCGTACTGTGGCTTGGTGAGCGAATCACCGACAAGGGAATCGGAAACGGTGTGTCCATCATCATTATGATTGGTATCATCGCTGACTTCCCTCAGGCATTCGCACAGGAGTTTGTGTCACGCACCAACTCCACTGGTCAAGGTGGACTCGTGATGTTCCTTATTGAGATTGTTCTCTGGTTTGCTGTCATCGCCGCTGCCATCATGCTCGTGCAGGGTGTGCGCCGCGTGCCGGTACAGTATGCCAAGCGTGTTGTGGGAAACCGTCAGTACGGTGGTGCACGTCAGTATATCCCGCTCAAACCTTACGCAGCCAACGTGATGCCGATCATCTTCGCTCAGGCCATCATGTTTATCCCTATGGCTGTGGGAGGACTCTTCGGAGGAAGCGAGAGCGCTGCGGTGCGTCTGCTCAGCGATAGCCAGAGCTGGCTCTACAACGTGATTTTCGCATTATTGATCATCCTGTTCACTTATCTCTATACCGCGTTGACCATCAACCCGACTCAGATGGCTGAGGACATGAAACGCAACAATGGATTTATTCCTGGTGTGAAACCAGGTAAGAGCACAGCGGAGTTCCTTGACAAAATCATGTCGAGGATTACGTTCCCTGGATCTCTCTTCCTCGCGTTTATAGCCATCCTTCCGGTGTTTGCCGGAATGTTCGGAGTTCAGCAGGGTTTCGCGCGTTTCTTCGGAGGTACTTCTCTCCTCATCCTTGTTGGTGTGGTGCTCGACACGCTCCAGCAGATTGAGAGCCACCTCCTCATGAGACACTACGACGGTATTCTTGATACGGGACGTATTCGCGGAGCACACTAACATTGCCTGTAAGAGATGATTTATCTTAAGACAGACGATGAGGTGGAACTCCTGCGGGAGGCCAACATTCTTGTGGGAAAGACGCTCGGCGAGATGGCTAAGCTCATCCGTCCGGGTGTCACAACCCAGGAACTCGACAAAGTGGCTGAGGAATTTATCCGCGACCACGGTGCTACTCCCACTTTCCTCGGATTTCCCAATCCCTACGGAGGACCGTTCCCTGCCAGCATCTGCACCTCGGTGAACGACCAGGTCGTGCACGGCATCCCGAACGACACCCCCCTGCAAGAGGGCGATATCGTGTCCATCGACTGTGGCACCTGCCTGAACGGATATTGTGGCGATTCCTGCTACACGTTCCCAGTTGGGGAGGTAAGCGAAGAGGTGATTAAACTCATGCGCACCACCAAAGAAGCGCTCTATAAAGGTATTGAGCAGGCAGTGGTGGGACATCGCATCGGCGACATCTCCTATGCAGTGCAGCAACACTGTGTGTCGAACGGCTACGGGGTGGTTCGAGAGTTCGTGGGACACGGCATCGGAAAACAGATGCATGAGGAACCTCAGGTGCCCAACTACGGCAGGAGAGGCAACGGCATCTTGATGAAAGACGGTCTGTGCATCGCCATCGAACCGATGATCACCATGGGTAAGGACAAAATCTATCTGGCTGAGGACCGATGGACGGTCCACACGCAGGACCATCTGCCAGCCGCCCACTACGAGCATACCATCTGTGTGCGAAAGGGTCATGCTGACATCCTCTCATCGTTTGAGTTTATAGAAGAAGTATTAAGAGAAAAATCAATTTAAACCGTATGGCAAAACAATCGGCAATCGAACAAGACGGCAAAATCATCGAGGCGCTGTCGAATGCCATGTTCCGCGTGGAACTTGAAAATGGTCATGAGATTATCGCCCATATCTCCGGAAAGATGAGGATGCACTACATCAAGATTCTCCCCGGCGATAAAATTAAGGTGGAAATGTCGCCTTACGACCTCTCGAAAGGTAGGATTGTGTTCCGCTATAAGTAATCCCAATCATTTATGCAATCATATTGTGTAAAAGAAAAATAAGAATCGATATATGAAAACAAAAGCATCATTGAAGAAACGTACTCCTGACTGCGTTATCGTTAGACGTAAGGGTCGCCTTTTTGTGATTAACAAGAAGAATCCGAAGTTCAAGGTTCGTCAGGGTTAATTCTGTTGTTAATAAAAATAATTGATATATATGGCAATAAGAATTGTAGGTGTTGACCTCCCACAGAACAAGCGAGGTGAAATTGCGTTGACATACATCTTCGGTATCGGACGCAGTAGCGCAGCCAAGATTCTCGACAAGGCTGGCGTTGATAAAGACATTAAGGTGAAAGACTGGACCGATGACCAGGCTGCAAAAATCCGTACGGTGATTTCTGCCGATTACAAGGTGGAAGGTGACCTTCGTTCAGAAATTCAGCTGAACATCAAGCGACTCATGGATATCGGTTGCTACAGAGGTATCCGCCACCGTCTCGGTCTGCCTGTGAGAGGCCAGAGCACCAAGAACAACGCACGTACTCGTAAGGGTAAGAAGAAGACTGTTGCAAATAAGAAAAAAGCTACTAAATAATAATAGCATATGGCAAAGAAAACAAGTTCTGCAAAGAAGAGAGTGGTTAAGATCAGTGCACAAGGTCAGCTGCACGTCCACTCCTCATTCAACAACATCATTGTTACTTTGGCTAACAGCGAGGGACAGGCCATCTCTTGGTCTTCGGCTGGAAAGATGGGCTTCCGTGGCTCAAAAAAGAACACTCCGTACGCAGCTCAGATGGCTGCGCAGGATTGTGCCAAGGTGGCATACGACCTCGGTCTTCGCAAGGTAGTGGCATACGTGAAGGGTCCGGGCAACGGCCGTGAGGCTGCTATCCGTGGCGTCCATGGTGCCGGTATTGAAGTGACAGAGATTATCGATGTGACTCCGCTTCCACACAACGGATGCCGTCCACCTAAGAGAAGAAGAGTATAATTAATTTTTTATGTTGAGGATGACCGGATTTTTGGCTGTATCTTTCCTTTCTACAGCCGCGGCTGCTCACAGGTCATCACAACTTTTATAACTACAAAGAAATATGGCAAGATATATTGGCCCAAAGACAAGAATTTCCCGTCGCTACGGTGAGGATATTTTCGGTTCTGGAAAGGTTCTCAAACGTAATTATCCTGCTGGACAGCATGGTAACAACCGCCGCAGAAAGCAATCTGAGTATGGATTGATGCTTGCTGAGAAGCAGAAGGCAAAATACACCTACGGTGTGCTTGAGCGTCAGTTCCGCAACCTCTTTGAGAAAGCTTCTGCAAAGGACGGTGTGACCGGTGAGGTTCTCCTTCAGTTGCTTGAGTCGCGTCTCGACAATCTCGTTTACCGTCTGGGAATGGCGCCTACCCGCGCAGCTGCACGCCAGCTCGTGAGCCACCGACACATCACTGTTGACGGTCAGGTAGTGAACATCCCGTCGTATTCCGTGAAGCCAGGACAAATCGTGGCCGTTCGTGAGAAAGCTAAGTCACTCGAAGTGATCAACGCTGCTCTCGCTGGATTCAACCACAGCAAGTATCCTTGGATTGAGTGGGATGAGAATGTGAAAGGCGGCAAGCTTCTCCATCTTCCTGAACGCGCTGACATCCCTGAGAATATCAAAGAGCAGATGATTGTCGAGTTGTACTCTAAATAAAAAATAACAATGGCGGTATTAGCATTTCAAAAACCAGAAAAAGTAATCATGTTGGACTCTACCGATAAGTTCGGTAAGTTCGAGTTCAGACCTTTGGAGCCTGGATTTGGCATCACGGTCGGCAACGCGCTGCGCCGTATCCTTCTCTCTTCGCTCGAAGGCTTCGCCATCAACACCGTGCGTATTGCTGGCGTTGAGCACGAGTTCTCGACTGTGCCGGGCGTGAAGGAAGACGTCACCAACATCATCTTGAATCTCAAGCAAGTGAGGTTCAAGCAAATCGTTGACGGAGTGGATAATGAGAAGGTTACTGTCTCTATCTCAAACGCAACAGAGTTCAAGGCAGGTGACTTATCTGACCATCTGAGTGGATTTGGAGTGTTAAATCCTGATTTAGTTATTTGCCATTTAGATCCACGAGCAACATTGGACATTGAGCTGACTGTCAACAAAGGACGTGGCTACGTGCCTGCCGACGAGAACCGTGAATACTGCAAGGAACTCAACCAGTTGGCCATCGACTCAATCTATACTCCGATTCGCAATGTCAAGTTTGCAGTCGAGAACTTCCGCGTGCAGCAGAAGACAGACTACGAGAAGCTGATCCTCGAAATCACCACCGACGGTTCGATTCATCCGAAGGACGCTTTGAAGGAGGCTGCCAAAATCCTCATCTACCACTTCATGCTCTTTTCCGATGAGAAGATCACGCTCGAGAACAACGACTTCGAGAGCAATGAGGAGTTTGACGAGGAGGTACTTCGTATGCGCCAGTTGCTTAAGACAAAACTCGTCGATATGGACCTCTCCGTTCGTGCACTCAACTGCCTCAAGGCAGCGGGTGTGGAGACTCTCGGCGATTTGGTGCAATTTAACAAGACAGATTTGCTCAAGTTCCGCAACTTCGGTAAGAAGTCGCTGACAGAACTGGATGAGCTGCTTGAGCACATGAACCTCCAGTTCGGAACAGATATATCCAAATATAAATTAGACAAAGATTAAGTAAGCGATGAGACACAATAAGAAATTCAATCATCTCGGTCGTAAGGCTTCCCACAGAGCTTCCATGCTTTCCAACATGGCTGTGTCGCTCATTGAGCACAAGCGTATCACCACGACCCTTCAGAAGGCTAAGGAACTGCGTAAGTATGTTGAGCCTCTGATCACCAAGGCCAAGGACGACACTACGGCTTCACGCCGTGTGGTGTTCAGCTACCTGCAGAACAAGTTCGCCATCACCGAACTCTTCGGCACTGTTGCCAACAAGGTGGGTGACCGTCCAGGCGGTTACACTCGTATCATCAAACTCGGAAAGCGCCGTTCCGACGATGCCGATATGGCATTCATCGAACTCGTTGACTTTGATGAGAACATGGCTAAGGACACCAAGAAGAAGCGCACTCGCCGCTCTTCCAAGAAAGCCGCTCCTAAGGCTGAGACTCCAGCTGCTCCAAAGGAAGAAGCTGTTGAGGCTCCTAAGGAGGAGGTGGCTGAGGCTCCTAAGGCTGAGGCTCCGGCTGAAACAGCAGAAGCAGCAGAATAAATCTGCGTTTCCATATTCCAAAAACAACCGCTTTGTCGTCAAGATGAGGCGGTTGTTTGTTTTTTTTCTGCTTTTTTTCTTTTTTCTCCATATATTTTTGTAAGTTTGCAACTTAGTTGGCTCAACACCCATTTCTTGAGGTAATCAAAAACCGAACAGCTTACCATTCTGACGCTGACGACAGATTGAAGGCTGGTTGGGGAAGAAGAAGCTGATTGACATTGACTGACAGAACGGATTAGTTAACCCGTTCTTTTAACTACTGACTAAACTAAATTTA